>NZ_RSCK01000057.1:0-41833 GCF_003991895.1 Chroococcidiopsis cubana SAG 39.79 | reverse complement strand
GGGAGACAAGGGAGAGGGGGGAGACAAGGAAGCAGTATTGCAGAGGTGCAGCGGTGCAGAGAAGATTAAACAACTCTTAACTCCTGACTTCTGACTCCTGTACGGGCGGGTGCGCGCAATATAGATGGAAAGCCTTAGCCAAAAATTTTCGGTCAAAACCCGTCCGTACGACTCCTGATAACTGAAAATAGAATCTTAAATTTTGATGAGATGTAACGCTTGAATTCAAAATGATTTTGTAGTCGAGCTAGCATTGCTTTCAAGTTAGTATTTGGTCGTAACTCAATCGGTAGATGACTGCTAGACTGAATGGGATAATATTGAAGGTGTCTGACGACTGATAAGCCGCAATTTTTTCAAGCTACATTCACAAAATTTAACTATGGAAGCCCAAATGCAGCAAATCGAAAATTCAAATCCCACTTCCCCAGAGGAATCAACTGCATTAAGCACTGTGTCATCAGAATCTCAGTTTTCACCTACTACCCAATCTATTAAGAAAGGCGAGTGGATCGTATCCCAAGTCTTGACATTTTTATCCAACATGTTTGGGATCTTAAAAGATTTCTTTAATAGATACAGACAGGCAATTATCAGCATTCTGATCATTGTAGGTGCAATTGTCTCTCTGCGCGTTGTACTGGCTGTTATGGATGCGTTGAATGATGTTCCTCTGTTGGAGCCGACTTTTCAGCTGATTGGGATTGGCTACTCAGCTTGGTTTGTCAGCCGCTACTTGCTCAAACCTTCTACGCGGCAAGAATTAGCGCAAAAATGGCAAGGGTTTTTGGGTGAACTAGAGAAATAGCGCGATAACAACGTTTGCGCTAAACGCTGCGCTACACTACTCCTTCGGAGAAGCAAGCTACGCGAACGCTAACGCCTTTAGATCTAAGGCAATTGAGTTGTCTTTAGCTACATTAGCCTTAAAAATTACTGAATTCACTCGATTTAAGCCTGCAAGCACAGTATTTTGTTTGCAGGCTTTAGACTTTTGTAGCAGTTAAGACAGACTCTTTTGAAACGATGGTGGAAACATACATCTTACTTCTTACCCATGCTTCAGCAACCAAATCAATTTAGCTTTGTTTCCGAAATCGCTACTCTTTGGCTTGAAGTCTTCAATAGCAATTTATTAAGCTTAATTGAGTCATAAAATATACTCAATATCGGGCGGTCGTTTTTTTAGAATGCATTAGCAAACCCTTTTGTTGTATGAATTGTATGAAGCGATCGCTTTTCAGTTCGTGTCACCGTAGCACGAAATAATACACAGATTATCTTCCGAACGTAGTTTTGCAGGCAAAAAAAGTTGGAGGTGCTTCATGAAAGTTTGGAATCCGCGATCGCTACTGTCCAAATCCGCTGGCGATGGTACAACACCATCGATTCTAGAAGATGCGGTTGAGTTTGCCGAAAATCCAGAACCCCGTTGTCCGTGCATTTTGCTGCTCGATACTTCTGGTTCTATGAAAGGGGAACCACTGGATGCTTTAAATGAAGGCTTACGAACTTTTCAACAAGAACTCGATCGCGATAGCTTAGCAAAAAAGCGAGTCGAAGTGGCGATCGTCACGTTTAATAGCGATGTTGAAATTGTTCAAGATTTTGTCACGGCTGACGATTTTCAACCACCCGTACTGAAAGCGAAAGGCTTAACACACATGGGTGAAGCAATTTTGCGGGGATTGGATATGCTTCAGATTCGCAAAGCATTGTACCGCGAACATGGAGTTTCCTACTATCGTCCGTGGCTATTTTTGATCACCGATGGCGAACCTCAAGGAGAAGCCGAGGAATTGATCGAGCAAGCCACCCAAAGGATTAGAGATGATGAAGCAAACAAGCACGTAGCCTTCTTTGCTGTTGGTGTAGAAGCGGCGGATCTGAGTCGCCTCAGTCAAATTTCCGTGCGCGATCCCCTCAAACTTAAAGGGCTAAACTTTAAAGAGTTGTTTGTTTGGCTCTCGGCAAGTATGCAACAAGTTTCTCAGTCAGCTCAGATGGACGAACAATTACCTTTACCTCCAGTGACTTGGACTGGAGCATAGTGTTCCTAAAAGCTTACCGTATTAAGTAGAGGCATGTTTTGTGCCTCTACTCATAATATTGCCTGTAAACGTTGCAGTAGATGCGCTGCTGGCAGTAAATCTTCTATCCTCTCTTCTTCAATTCTTCCTATTAACTGCCCGTTTTTAAAAATTAATAGCGTAGGCAATGCATGAACTTGATATCGATCGGACAAAGCTGAATTTTGTTCGCTGTCAATTCTGACAATTTGTGGCTTTTGCGGCAAATGAGAGATTGCATCTGCTAAAACAGCATCTAGCAATCGAGAGGGACCGCAGCCAGGAGCAGAAAATACAGCTAAAACTGGTGATTCTGAGCTAGAAATCAGCTCTTCTAATTTTATGTGTTGTTCTAGTATCATAAATAGCTTCTGCTCCGCATTTCTAGCTAACAATTGGTGGCGTAAAATACAAGCTCGCGATCGCCGATCGCAAAACGTAACATTATTTTGCTCCGTCTACATGATAGCGATGGTCTCTAATAAATCATCGCCCATAAGATAGATTCGATGCTACCTACTACTGCACGGGCGCACGGCTGTGCGCCCCTACTCAATACTTACTAATTTAAGAATTATTCAAAGCACTTCTGAGCAAAACAGTAATCCCATTGGCAATATACTGTACGGCTAAAGCTGCTAGTAAGACTCCCAAAACCCGCGTGATGACATTCACTCCCGTTTGTCCCAAAATTCGTGCTAAACGGGGCGACAGACAGAGAAAAATATAGGCAGTTAACAGTACAACTGCGGCGATCGCTAATACAATCACTAAACCGAGAGTATAGGAGCTAGCCTCATTCACCAAAATCAGTACGCTAGCCAAAGTACCGGGACCAGCAATGAGCGGAATTGCTAGGGGAAAAACGCTGATATCTTGTCTGAGCTGTGCCTCTTTTTCTTCTGCTTCTGTTTCCCGTTCCCGTTGCGCAAATACCATGTCTACCGCAATTTTAAATAGTAATACCCCAGCTGCAACCTGAAAAGCTTCAATACTGATGTGTAAGTAACTCAGTAATAGAGAACCTACTAAAGCAAAAGCTAATACAATTCCGCCAGCGACTAAAACTGCTTTTCGGGCGATCTTAATTTGCTCGTGAGAAGCACGATTTCCGGCTAATGTGACGAAAATCGGTGCTAAGCCGATGGGGTCGATGACGACAAATAAAGTCAAAAATGTTCTAATAATGAGGGAAGACACGGTTGATTTAGGATAAAAATCGTTATTTTTTATTCTCTCTTATGAGGACTTTTCCCCATTTAACAACTCCAAAAAATGCGATCGCCCTCACACAGAAATTAAGAAAATCTATTGCCCTACGCTCATAGAATCATCATCAGTATCCTACCCTTACCTAGTTTGACTCGCCGAGCGTTACTACACAGATAATTTTATTGTGCTAACGTAATAAGTCGCTTTCCTTTGCATTTTCATGGTTTGCTCTCTCATCCATGCCGATATCTGCTAACATCCAAAGCATCTATACAGATGGAGCCTGTACGGGCAATCCCGGTCCCGGTGGCTGGGCTGCTGTTGTCTATTTTACTGATGGTTCACTGCACGAAATCGGTGGTAGTGCCGCTCAAACGACTAACAACCGGATGGAAATGCAAGCGGCGATCGCAGCCCTTCAGCTCATTGCAGAATCCAGCCATCCATCCGCCGTTACTATCCATACAGACAGCGAATACTTAATCAACGGTGTCACCAAGTGGGTCAAAGGATGGAAAAAGAAAGGCTGGAAAACTGCCCAAGGCAAACCCGTCCTCAACCAAGACCTGTGGGAAACGCTAGATCGACTCAATCATCCGTCTATAGAGTGGCGACACGTTCGCGGTCATGCTGGTATCATCGGCAACGAGCGCTGTGACGCGATCGCCCGTGCTTTCGCTAGTGGGAAACCACCTCATTTGCAGCAGCAATCCGCCTCCAACTCCAAAGCTACCGACGCTCCAAATTTTCTCGCCCCTGTATCAGAAGTAGCTGATTTTTCCAGCAACGATCTGATAATTGACAAGTCAAATACAAATAGCCACCTTGCCTCAAACACTTCTATGATCGATTCGTCTACTCCTTCCTCTATCAGCAACGAAGAATTACCCCGCGAAGTCAGGGTGGCTCAACTCCGCAATCTATTAGAAACACTGCGGAGTGCCGATGAAATTGCCACTAAAGGCTATCTTATTACCAGTTCCGAACTAGCAGATTTGATGGATGTCCACGCTAGCGCCGTCACCAGCCGAGGTGAAGAATGGCGTTGGCGCAACTGGATTGTCTCTCGCGTGCGACGAGAAGGCAACCAAATTCTTTGGGAATTAGAACGCGCCGATGCAATTAATCCTGATGATAACTCCGACCACGCCACTGAGTAGGAGTGCGAAACGCCGAGAGGAAAATTCTCAACACCGCTAGCGGATCGGCTAAGGGAGACAGCCAAAATAACCAACCTCCCTTAGCTTGGCTGCGATCGTAGGAAGGGGCGATCGCAAACAAGAGGGCGAAGCGGATCGCCAGTAGGAAAGCATTGAGTCCCAATAAGAGGGAGGGAGTCGGTAGGGGTGCATAGCTGTGCGCCCGTACTAGGGAGTCGGGAATCGGGAGTAGGAAATAGCTCGATAGAACTAGCAAAGGCAGGGCTTGCACTGAAAACAGCAGCCACAGATCGCACCAGAGTTGAGCGGCGGGGGAAGCATCTTTAAGATCGAGCGATCGCCCCCACTCTTGCCAAGTTTCCCTGGCTCCCTCATACATGCGGACTTTGAATACCTTGGCACCATCGAGAAACCCTACCTTGAAGCCGCTAGCAGCAATATTTCTGGCTAAGGTAACATCATCGCAAAAAGAATTTCTCGCACTCGTATAGCCGCCTACAGTTGCCAGCACAGAACGACGACATAAAAAACATTGCCCGTTCGCCATCACTCGTTCTGCTACCTGAGCATCCACACCAGCAGAATCGAAGCGATATAACAGCGTCATTAACAATGCTGGTTGCAACCAACTTTCGCCGGGATACTTCAGAATGAACTGAGGCGAGAGTGACACCAGATCGTAACCCTCAGTTTCCGCTGTTTGGACTAAACTCGCAACTAAACCTGGTTGCGGTTGAGTATCTGCATCTACGCCCAAAAACCACTTGCTCTGTTCTGAAGTCTGCAAAAAACCGTTGTGTAACGCCCAAGGTCTACCCACCCAGTTTGGAGGGAGGGGGTCATCGGTCATCAGCTGAAATCGAGGGTCTTGCTGTTGGGCGGCTTTAACTAATTCCCTCGTCCCATCCTGAGAGTTACTATCGACGATCGCAATTTCTCGGACTTCGTAACTTTGCCGACTTAATCCTGCCAAACAGGGATTAATCCGTTCCGCTTCATTCAGCGTCGGCACGACTACACTGACGCTACCGAGCATATCTGGTGTAGGAGTGCGGGGGATCAGGGGAGGATGGCGACTGGGACCTTTCAGCAGGCGTGATAGTAAAATTGCCGCTGCTGGCACTTGCAGCAGCAACAGACCGAGAAATATTCCGTTGATTAAGTTCGACCAGTCAGCCACAGGATAAATTGCTCTCCAGATTGTCCAGCGAATAGCTATTCACGATAAATATTTAGCTAGTAGCCAGTTGTTTCTACTTCAGTGCCACTTCTACAGGAGCGACACTCATACCGTGGGTCTCTTCCATTGCAGGTTTTGTTACATTTGGTTGCGCCATCCACCATAGTAGTAGGGCGGGTATGACTCCAAAAATGATGCTTAAGGACACAGGTAGCCAGTATCCCCCTGCTAAGCTAATCCCTGCTGCGAAGGCAACATTACTAAGGTATACCACCAAAGGAATGTTCAATTGCGATCGCTTGAGTTGCAGCGACACTTTGCCCCACAGAAAGGCAGCGACTGCCATAAATAGGGCGCTCGTACCGAACCAACCAGCATAGTTTTGATACGGCGTGCCAAAGAAAGCCCCTGGTTGATGCCAATACCAGAAAGGGAAGCTCGTCTGACTCATGGCTGGTTCGAGGGCAAAATCCCATGAGGTAAATAGCATTGCGCCTAACAGCACAGCTCCCACATGACGCAGCCACATCGGTTTTACTGTTTGTAGGGCTACCCGCGCGATCAGGTAAGCCGAAAGCCCCATATAGAACCAAGATAAGGGAATGGTAAATGGCACTAACCCAGCAATTTTATAACCCAAGCCACTCAAGTAGCTGTAGTCTCCAAAGGGAAAGCCCGTACCCGTTCCCAGTAATTCACTGCTTAAAGAAATACACACTGCTGGCAGCATAAACGTCAACCACAGTTTTATTCCTAGCGTTCGATAGGCATAAATGGAGACGGCAATTAATCCAAACAGGATATCGATCACTCCACCCCCTGCCATCGATCGCTCTACGCTCCACTGGAAAACGTTTTGTCCTGAAGCGGCGATCGCGCTTAAAATCGCTTCAGCATGAGGCACGACTAGCAATAATCCTGCTAGTCCAAAGACTTTTGATGCAATATGACCAATTAAGCAGATGCGTTCAGCTCTAACAAGTTGGTTCATGAGAATTCCTTAATTCAACGGGACGCTGGGAGAGGTTTTTCTGACACAGTTCGGCAAGTCACAATTTGGCAAGTCACAATTTGGTCAGTCATAATCGGGAGCAATCGTAGGTACTGTTGCCCATAGCTCTAACTGTACTTTTGGGCTACACTTCTGGACTAGGCTTCTATATAGGCGCGAGTGGTTTTGCCACTGCCAGGTGATGATGTAGAAACAACAGATTTTGTTCTTGCACTGTAATCTTTGCTATTTGTCAATCAAATCTTATTAATTTTTGTAAATCATACCAAAAATTTGCTCGCTTGCATCACAATACCAGTAAAGATCGATCGCCCATAGCAGGAAACTAGGTGAGAAAATATATATCTGAGTAATTTTCCCTAAAATGAGACGTAATGCGATCGCAATTAAAAAGTTTCCCTGGATTTCTCTAGCTTTGCTGCTAGCCACTTATGGTATTATCGGTTGGCAGCTATCTGCGCTCGAAAGTCACTGGATATTATGGATACTCGCTGCTGTAGCAACTGTGCTACTGGCTGTTGCCGTGTCCTCCCCGTGGTCGAAAGTCAGAGACGGCTTTGCGAGTTGTTTTAAATCTGATAGCAAGGCTTTTTTAGTTGCTGTTGCGATCGCTTTTTTTAGCGTTGTCATCATTACCTGGCTGCATATTTTCGTTCATATCCTTGTCGTTTTGTCTGCGAGTATGCTAGTTAGGTTAGACGTTCAAGCCACGCGCTGGAGCAGTCGTCAGAGTTTTTGGTTGATTGCGATCGCTTCTCTGGTTAGCTTAGCACTGGGAGCGTTCGTGCATATAGGGGTTGAGCCACATTTGACAGTTATCAGTTATCAGTTGTCAGATATCAGTTGATAGTTGACAGTTATTCAGTTATCAGTTTCTGTTGCAGCATTTTGAACGCGATCGCTTTGTTAATTACCTTGAGCAAAATAGAACAAATGCTATCCTAGCTTTGAAATGCTATCCTAGCTTTGATTGTATGTCCTCAAAAACTCTTCGCGGGAAATACCGATTTGAGTACAGATAGCTCTCAAAGTACCGCTTTTAATTTGTGGCTGGTTTGGCATCACAAGTGGCGTTTGAGTTCCATCTGAATTATTTCTCGTCATGACAATATGTTCTCGTTCGCGAACTATACGAAAACCCAGTAATTCAAAAGCTCTAATTACTCGTCTTTTAGGAGCATCTACTGGGAATTTTGCCATTAAACAGCAACCTCTGCCTCAGTAACAAAAATTTCTACAGGAGCATCGTCTAGCATTGTCTCGCCAAAAATTTCAATATAACAAGTAATAGCTGACTTCACATCTGCTAAAGCTTCTTCATAAGTCTCTCCTTGTCCAACAATTGCACCTACAATCCCGATAGGATAGGCAACATATCCGTCAGAATGTTTTTCAATGACGATTTTAAACTGTTTTGCTGTCATCTGTTTAGTGTTTCCCTACTGCTATAATTTTTCCCAAACTATTGAATAACGCCAAAATAAGTGTACTTTAACATTTGCTCCCGTTAGCGAATTTTTATAAATATATTGTACTTGCGATCGCGTCAAATATTTATCTGTACGAAGATGTTCTTTCCAGACTGTTCTAGCTTCTATTGTTGGTTTATTGTTTCTGTTTTTGAAGGCATGAAATATCCAGTTTAGCGGAATGGCGATTGAATCGTTTAAAATGCCTTGTATGCCTTCATTGTCTAATAAATCTATAACAACTAACTTTCCACCAGATGTCAACGCTATCTTCAGCTTGGGTAGTAATCTTTCTATAGGCAAATGATGAAAGGTTGCAATGGAAACAATTGCATCAAATTGCTTAGCTGGAAACTCCCATGTCAAAATATCAGCTACCTGAAAATCTATATTTGCGTAATCTTGAGATTGCTGTTTTGCAATTTCTATCATTTTAGGAGATAGATCGATAGCAGTAACTCTATCAGCACGTTGAGCTAAAAGGCGAGATAAATTACCAGTACCGCAGCCAATTTCAAGAATATTGTCACAATGCGATGCTAATTGTTTTAACAAAAATCGGTGATAGTGGCTATTGTGATTCCACATTGGCTGCTCAAGCAACGCAATTCGGTCAAAGTCTTTCTGAATCTTTTGATTCATGGCTTCACTCATACTTCTTACCTAGATTTGAGCAGTAAAATCCGAATTGCCAACTACCAATTACCCATTACCACAGGCATCAATCTTTCTAACTCCAAATCTGAGGCAATTTGAGCTAATTTATCTAAATCTTTCGGCTCTTCTAAATAAGGTAAACAACCCAATATAGGAATACTTGTCAGAGATTGAATTAAATCAGTTGGTGTCAATTCAGCAATTTCTGTCTCAGAACGCGGCTGGGTACAATTAAGCACGATGCCGCGCAAATCGATCCGAGATAACTTTGCTAGAGCAACATTTGCCACAGATTGAGCGATCGCCCCTAATTTTACCGGAACTACTAGCACCGTTGGCAAGCGCCAGGAAGCAGCTAAATCGGCAACAGTTAGCTCCTGGGTTACAGGCGTACCCAAACCGCCTAACGCCTCAACAATCACCCAATCTTTTCTTGCTTGCAGACTTTGTAAGGCTTGCCAAACAACACCTAAATCGATATCTCTCCCTTCTTTCGCAGCGGCTACAGGTGGGGCGAGGGGTGCGTCAAAATAGAGCGGGGCAATTTCTTGGGGAGATTGGTCGAGGGAGAATAGACTAGTATACAACTCGCGATCGCCCACTCCTGCTTGCATCAACTTCATCATACCCACAGCACGCTGAGGTTGATATTTCTGCCCGTAGGCGGTCAAAGCCGTAGTCAGAACTGTTTTGCCAACTTCCGTATCAGTTCCCGCGATCAGAATTACCATTTTAGATTTTAGATTTTAGATTTTGGATTGTAGAGACATTTCGTGTAACATCTTTACATTCCTACGTTACCAGGCTCAGAACTTTTAACTTTTAACTTTTGACTTTTGACTTTGCCTACTTATACACGCCCACATTCACCCCAAACTCAACCTCATTATTAGCCAGTGGCACGACATCTATCTGATATTGTCCGCTACGCTTGACTCGCCCTTGCCAATGGAATTCATTTCTTCCCTTCAATACATTGCCATCGGGATCGCGCACGTCCAAGGTTACTGCTCCTCGCGTCACAATGACCGATAACTGCTGTCCTTCTTCCAAATTGACCAAATAGCGCTGAATTTGCTGTCTGCTGGTACGCCCTGACACCTGCGTTCTACTCTGTCCCTCGGCAAAGTTAATTGTTTCTGTTTCAGCCGTAGGAACCTCTACTGTAGGACTAGCCGGAGATGCGGCAGGTAGCGATGGTGTGGGTGAGGGTGTAACTGCACTTGCCAAACTCAAATTGAGTTGGTATTGACTTTCATCAACACCAGGCGCGGGAGTCAGTTGAACCGTGTAGATTCCGGTTGATGGTAGCGTACCTTGATAGCTCGTCACCTGGCTGGCATCGGCGATCGCTTGTTTATCTGGACCTAATACTGTAAGTAACACCCCTTCTTGTGCCAATGCCGCACTCAGTTGTTGCCCTCGTTCGGCAACAAACGTGTAGTTAACCGTAACGTTAGCTCTCAGGCTACCTGTAACGTCGCTGCTGCTACCAGGGACTAAATTAAGCGCCTGACTGTATATAACTGGCGATTGGTCGAGTGAGGGTGTTGGCGTAGCAAAGGGAGTAGGAGAATCGGGTGTGGGTGTCGGTTGGGCGCTGGGAACGACTGGCGAAGGAAAATTCTGCGGTGTGGGGGGTTGCGATCGCTGAGTATTGCGACCGAGCATAGCAGACATAATCGCCCAACCGCCAATTCCAGCTAAAACAGCGACGAGCATTAAGACTGGCACGATTAACCAAGTTTGATTCCAGCGATTTTTAGAGGTGGTAATAACTGGATTGGATTTGGTAGAGGATGCAACGAGATCGGGATTGCTAGCAACAGCCACAGTTTGTACTGTTGAAATCGGTGCGGCAGGCGACTGAGCAATTTGGGGTTCGATCGCTTGCAGCGCTTTAGCGACTTCGGCTACATTTTGGTAGCGATCGTTTGGCTTGTAACTTAACATTCGGTTTAATATCTGAGCAAATCCAGGCATAACTGTCGCCCATCGCTGCCAGTGCCAGACTAAAGTGAGATCGTCAAACAATTCCTGTGGCTCTCGACCTGTCAGCAGTACGACTACGGTTACGGCTAAGGCATAAAGGTCGCTGCTGGGATAAGCTCTGCCAGTTTGAATTTGTTCGCTGGGAGCATAACCTAGTTTACCTACTGTGGTTGCTTGAGCTGGAGTACTATTGGAGGACTGAAAGCGGGTCGCTAGCTCCTTAACGACACCAAAATCAATTAAAACGGGTTTAGCATCGCTTTCCCGTAAAATAATATTATCTGGAGAAATATCGCGATGGATAATACCACGCGCGTGAATGTGGGCGAGAACGGGTAGTAGTTGTTTGAGTAGATGGAAAACCTCTGCTTCGGAAAAAGTTTGCCCGTTAGCCTGATATTCGTCTAATAAAGTTCTATAGGTTTTCCCAGCCACATAATCCTGTACCAAAAATAAACGCCGATCTTCTTCAAAAGTGGCGCGAAACTGTGGGACTTGCGGATGTTGAATTTGATAGAGAATTGCTGCTTCACGTTGAAAGAGTTGCTGGGACTTTTCTAAGGTATAATTGTCCGCCTGCGCTGGAATTAATTCTTTTAAAGCACACAACTCGTTAAACCGCCCGAGATCTTCTGCCAAATAGGTTCGTCCAAACCCCCCCTGACCTAGAACCCGATCGACACGATAGCGATTTTGCAGAACAGTACCAAGCTGAAGCGGAGGTTGTAGGGGAGGTTGATTCATAGTCTCAAGCAGGATGTCTAAAGGCAGGAATTTGATTTTGGGTTAGCAAGCGAAGGTTTTCTGCATCGATTTTGCCATTTCATTAACTATATCTGCTGCTTCCACGTTGAAGGATTGCCGATCTCTCTCCTGTTATAGCTACTACCATCTCATTTTTGACACATAACACATTGACGCATAGCACATACAAATAGGTTTCTCGGCTGGGCAGAGCTACGTGCAGGGAATTTCAGTAGTTCTACTTAAGGTTTAGCGGTAAGTTTAATCCGATCGCCATAACAGCGATCGCGGTCTTCCCAATGTTTCACTAAATTTGACTAAAAAATTGTTAAATTTTTAACTAATTTCATATATGCTTAATAATTAAATTTCTAGACATTTTTCTAGGAAACACCTGATTCTCAAATGATAAGATGGAAGCGATCGCGCTTCGAGGATTACCGTGCTACGATCGGCAACTTTGAAATTGCAACCTGCTCCGATCGCAGTTGCAGATAACAACCGACTGAGATTATTTTCTGGCTCTGCCAACGTACCTTTAGCCCAGGAAGTTGCTCGTTACCTGGGCATGGATTTGGGTCCGATGATTCGCAAGCGATTTGCTGACGGCGAATTGTATATCCAAATTCAAGAATCGATTCGCGGTTGCGATGTTTATTTATTGCAACCAACGTGCAATCCCGTCAACGATCACTTCATGGAATTAGCAATCATGATTGATGCCTGTCGGCGAGCATCGGCAAGGCAAATTACAGCGGTACTGCCTTATTATGGCTATGCTAGAGCAGACCGCAAAACGGCAGGACGGGAATCAATTACAGCGAAGTTAGTAGCTAACTTAATCACCGAATCGGGAGCTAGCCGGGTTCTGGCAATGGATTTACATTCAGCGCAGATCCAAGGATATTTTGATATTCCCTTCGATCACGTTTATGGCTCTCCAGTCATTATTGATTATTTAGCAAGTAAGCAGCTAACTGATATCGTGGTTGTTTCCCCAGATGTTGGGGGTGTGGCAAGGGCGCGGGCATTTGCCAAAAAACTCGACGATGCACCACTGGCGATTATTGACAAACGCCGTCAGGCTCATAATGTCGCTGAGGTATTGAATGTGATTGGTGATGTGGCTGGTAAGACAGCCGTGCTAGTCGATGACATGATCGATACTGGCGGGACGATCTCGGAAGGAGCGCGGTTACTGCGTCAAGAAGGGGCGCGTCAGGTGTATGCTTGTGCTACCCATGCAGTGTTTTCACCTCCGGCGGTTGAACGGTTGTCTAGCGGATTGTTTGAAGAGGTGATCGTCACGAATACGATTCCCATTCCTCAAGAAGCGCGTTTTCAACAATTAACTGTGCTTTGCGTAGCTAATTTGTTAGGAGAAACTATCTGGCGGATTCACGAAGATAGTTCTGTTAGCAGTATGTTTCGCTAAATTAAGTTTCTTTTTTGGCTTTATTTGTAAGCGGATTTTTATAGATAAAACCTGCCAGTGCGGGTTTTATTTTTTATGTCACGCAAAGACGCAAAGACGCGAAGTGGCTTCTCGTAGGGTGAAGATCTTCTCGAAGAGTAGAGTAGAGGCAAAGAAAGCTACTAGACAAAACGAAAGCAGAAAGAGAATTAAACTTAAAAGTTTATGACAGATACTTGAAAAATTGCTCTGGCACAAGTCTTAATTCTCCCGATCTAAACCGATCGCATTCTACCCAAAGAGCGCGTTTTTTGCGTTTTTTCTCCATAAAGGTTATTTCTTCAATTTGATAAAACTTTGGATCGACGAAATCGCATTCATAAACAAATAAAATCTCATGACCTGGTTGTCCGTTAAAAGTAAATAAATTTTCTTGACAATTGAGGTATTTTATGTTTTTAATTTCTGCTTGAAGTTCCTCTTGAAATTCTCGTTGTAGAGCTTCAAGACTTGTCTCTCCAAACTCTACGCCACCACCCAAGGCGCGATAAAAAGTTTGTTGTTTTACCGGATCGTAACCTTCAGAAATAAAAACGCGATCGCCCTGACGGACAATTCCCAAAGCTAAAACTCGGATTTCTCCTGGTTTATGCATATGAAATTTTAATTCCCATCGTAAATAAATCTAGAACGATCTTCGTCATTATCTTCTACAGTCCAATCCTCATTTTCACCACCAATATATAGCCGTTCGATACTAACGTATTCTTGACTCAATTGCCGGAGAGAATTAATCAGAATATCGATCGCGATCGCGTCGCTCGTACCTAGATCGAACCAGCAGCGCGCCCAAGTTCCCTGATACTCAAATTCACCCATATTGTGCATCAGCGCCATCATGCTATCATCAGCCTGCTGCGTGTCATATTCCATGTAGCTGAGATCTAATCCTTCTTCTTGAACTTGCAAATTTTCGGCATTGAACCCACCTAATTTTCCTAAATAAAACCAGGACTGAAACACCTCCTCAACATACTGCTTTTCCATTGGGGCAGGTACGCTACTAAACTCGATCCAAAACCAGACATCAAAGGGATTAAATTCGCGAAATTGAACTTGCATTTTGATTGGGTAATGGGTAATGGGTAATGGGTAATCGGAAAGTCGTAAGTCGTAAGTGAAAAGACAATAGCCAACAACTACCAACTACCAACTACCATTATCTATTTTTGCTGCGCTACTACACTTAGTCGTTGAGCTGCCTTGCGTCTCTCTCGTTCGATTTGTTTGACTAAGTCGGGTGGGAGTTGGTCTTTTTTGGCGATCGCTAAATCGAAATTCTTCACCGATTCCTGTAACATGGCTGCACTCTTTTGCTGATTGCCATAAGTAGAAAGAATTTGTCCTTTAAGATAATACAACTCTGGGTTGCTATTACTTGCTTTCATCGCTCTATCCACAGCTTCTATGGCTTGGGGAAATTTTTTCAAATCTCGATAGCCAACCGCTACACCCCTTTCGGATAAATACTTAGGTCCGGCAAACCTTTGCAAGCGCCCTATTGCTTGTTCTGGGTTGGAAAAGGGCAGATTGACAGATACCATTAAGTCCATGTATCCCCGCAGCAAGTTTAATTCGGGGTCTGTAGAGGAGATCGCTTCAGCTTTGTCCATGTACTCGTAGACTTGCCTTAATTCTGCCAAAGCCTGCGGCGTTCCCTTCACTGTCCCTTCTCGAAACAAAGCAGATGCACCCAATAAAAAATGACCGACTGCTGAGTATAAGTTACCGCGCAACGGGTCTGTTGATGTTAGTTGGCGAGCCGTGTCTAATGTCTTTTTGCCATAGTTGCCTAAAGAATTGTAGTCCTCGTTGAGGACGTAAGCAAGGGAAGCTCTCATGGCATACGCTAAAGGCTCTTGCTGCTCGTTACCTGAAATTGCCTTGAGATAGCGATCTGCTGAAATGTAATCTCCCTGCTCGAACATGGCTCTGAAAGCGGCTTCAGTTTTTTCGCCAATCGGTCTTTGATTCGTAGCGCGAAAGGGATCTTGAGCCAGAGTCGGAGAAATGAGGTAAAGAGTGAGTGTAGTTGAAAGTGCGATCGCACTAAAGATTTGCCTGATCATAGGAGTTAGGGGCTGAGACAAGGAGGACAAGGAGGACAAGGGAGAAGTCACAAGTCGCTTTCTACTGATAACTGATAACTGATAACTGAAATAGACGAATCCCCGGTAGGGAAGTTGCAGCTATCGCTCGGTATTGACATCTGTTTGCCAGAATCTAGGCAGAATTATACTTGGTATATTTAGCGCTGCCGAATGTCCGTTAATGTTTGTTGGTATATTTAACTGATGCTTTATCTGAAAAATCTGACTTATCACCCCCCAGCTAGTTCAACAGCTATTTTAAAATCGATCGACCTAGAGTTAGCACCCCAGCAGTTGGGATTGATTATTGGTCCTAGTGGTTCTGGCAAGAGTACGTTATTAGAAATCTTATCGGGGTTGGTATCGCCAACTGCGGGTAACGTAAGTTGGGGAACGCAAGAATTACAACCGGAGAATTTACAAGAGTTAGCAGGATTGGTATTTCAGTTTCCAGAGCGTCATTTCTGCGGTGGTACAATTTTAGAAGAATTACGCTTGGGACATCCCGAATTAGGTTCGGAACGAGTCAAACAAGCTTTATCAGATGTCGGTTTGGAGAATTTGCCTCTACACACACCACCACAAGTTCTCAGCGGGGGACAGCAACGCCGCTTGGCTATGTCGGTTCAGTTAATTCGCAAACCCGCACTGCTGTTATTAGACGAGCCTACGGCTGGTTTAGATTGGTCGATGCGCAGGCAGCTAGTTCATTTATTATCCCAACTTAAGCAACAACGGACGCTGTTAGTTGTAACTCACGATGCAGGAGATTTATTAGCGATCGCCGATCGCTGTTGGTCAATTCAGCACGGTGAAATTTATCCTACAGCACCGTTGGCGATCGAACCGCATCAAATAGCATGAGAATTCGGAATTCGGAATACCCCTTTGGGGAAGCAAGCTACGGAATTCGGAATTATGAGGAATAAGTTATGAAAGAACGCAGTGTTGCTGTGTTGCCGGAAATGCATGAGATTTGGCAGCAAACTTTAAATTGGCAGCCTAGTATCGCACAACAAGCGCAATTTCAGCAGCTTTATGAAGCGATCGTTATTGGTAATCAAAAATTAAATTTGACTCGCATTACTGCACCAGAAGAGTTTTGGGAAAAGCATCTGTGGGACTCTTTGCGGGGGATTGTATCTTTATTGCCAACAAATTATGTAGGGGCGCACAGATGTCCGCCCCTACATAAGATAATTGATATTGGTACGGGGGCTGGTTTTCCTGGAATTCCTGTGGCGATCGCTTTACCTGATGCTGAGGTAACTTTACTCGATTCTACGCAGAAAAAAGTTGCTTTTCTGAATTCTTTAATGACTGAAATGAGCCTGCAAAATATTCAAACTTTAGTTGGTAGGGCTGAAAATATCAACAAGCAACCCCAACAATCTAACAATTATGACATAGCTTTAGTTAGAGCTGTGGCGGCGGCTGATGTTTGTGCAAATTACGCTTTACCTTTTCTCAAAGCAGAGGGATTAGCTGTTTTATATCGAGGTAATTGGACAAAAGAAGAACAAACAACTTTAGAGGATACTGTAAAAAAGTTGAGCGGAAAAATTGAAAAAATTGAAAACTTTACCACTCCTTTAAGCCACGGTATGCGTCATTGTATTTATTTGCGTAAAATTAATTCATAATCGTTAGAAACTATAGAAACACGCGAATATAGCGATTTCCATCTAGATGCAATACATCTATATGGGCGCACGGCTGTGCGCCCATACAAATACATCTACCTCATTCAAATTTTTATGCCTTCTGACTCCTGTTTTTTTGTACTGGTTGAATTGAAAGCTGCCGAAATCGGATCGATCGCTGCGATTTCCAGTTACCATACTGTGCTTCGAGTGGCAGCGGTTTAATTTCTAAATTTTCATGCTTCATGGCATATTGCAAGACATCAAAAAAGGAACTGCGATTTTGATATTTAAATGTAATAGTATTCTGTCCGGCAATTCCTTGAAACTTCAGTTGACGTTGAACGCGATCGCCAACTTGAATCGGCGCAATTCTTTCTATCTGTATGCCATCAATCTCTACAATTATATCTTGAGGGCTAATCGGATTGTCAAAACTATATGTCAACACTAAATCTTGAGGAACAGATAAATAGAAAGTCAGTTCTGTTTTTTCTCCTATTCCCCAACGAAATTTTTTCTGTTGTTCGTCTTTAGTAATTCCCTCTAATCCAGTTAAATTTAAACTATAGGGCGCACTATTTTGCAGTAAATTTGTTTCAGAGCTATCTAATAAAGGTTGGAATTTTAAGCTAGCACCTAAATCCGAGTTAACTTGAAGTCGCCAATTAGTAGATTTAGGAATAAATTCTATTCTTCCCCCCGTAGGTGCTTCTGTCACCATAGTTGGCACGCCAAAACGACCGTAAAATTCTTGAGTACAGTCTTTCGTGAGTAAATCTGTATATAAATTAATTCCAGCAAAATCGTTCAGTTTATAAAAATCTGTAAAAAATGACCACTCATCAGAACGGAAACATTTTACTTGTGGAATTGACGTTTTCTTTTGCGTGTCTGGTGCGAGTAATTTATCCCAGCCTGCTGCAATATAAGGTTCTGCTTGAGATGGGTGTAAGCGTCCGAAATACTGTCCCATCACTTTTTTCTTATGGAATCGTCTTAAGGTAAAAATGCCGCTGTTATAGACATAATAAGGACAAGGACCAATTCCATTTCCGCCATGAACGCAGAAGGGAAAATCTAACACTGCTTCCCCTGGCTGCTCCTTAATATAATTCATGTAAGCGTAAAAGTTCTCATTTAGTGAAGCGGGTTGGTAGTAAGCTTTATACGAATAGGCAGTGTAAAGTTCAGTACAAGCTAGTAGAACTAATGCAACCGCTAAAAACTTTTTGCCGAAGGAACGCCAATGTTCTAAATTAATTCCTAAAGCAAAAATGCAAAAAATTACGGCATAAACTAGCGTGCTACGTCCGCTAACGCGATTAAAGCTAAACCAAGGAAAGATTTTTAAAGTTGGTAGAAAAGTGGGATGGTAGAGCAGGCAGAGTAAGAGAATAATTAGTAAGGGGACAAAGATACCAATGTGTTTTCTAGCTTGCCACAATCCTACAGTTCCTACTATTAGTAAAAACCAACCAGGACTACCATCAAAAAAAGCTTCTGTTGAGTCTAAAAAGAAGTTGGCATAATTCTGTCCTGGGTTGAGAAAAGGAAAAAATGGTATTATTAGTCGCGCTGGATTCGTCCACCAAGCACCATAAAAATCTCCCGTATCGCTTAAACTTTTAGCCGCTTTGCCAATTTGGAGAACTAAAGGTAGATATATATAACTGGCGATCGCAGTTATAGCTAATAAGATTAAACTCGTTTTGGGATGAGTAAAGAAGTCTCTTTTGTAACTTAAAAGTTGTAGCCGCAGGATTTTTTTGATTTTGACTTCTTTTTTAATTAAATATCTCTGAATATTGAGGGCAATAATATAAAGTATAGAAACCGTAAAAGATGTTAATGCATAACCAGCAACATATCCCAAATCTTGACCGAGAGATAAGACGAGCAAACACACCCTAAGTAGAATCAATCTTAGAGATACGTGTTGCCTCATCACCACTCGTTTGACGATGAGAAAGTCAGCAAAAAAACTGAGAATTGTCCAGTGTAAGATTGCGTAACCGACGTGCTGAGGATATTTTGCGATCGCGTAAAAGTTAAAAAAAGCAGCAATAAAGCCAGCACCAGCAGCGCGATATAAGCCGTAGTCTTTTCGGAGTAGGAAAAAAGTAAAAACTACCGTAACTGCGATTGAAAGCAAATAATAAAACTGCAACCAAGGACCAGTTTGAAATAGAGAATAAAGTCCAGCGTAAAATAGATCTTTCTCAATTCCCCAAGGCTGAAACACGCTATTGGTTCCATAGGGATAGAAAGCTTGATTATTAGTTAAATTTAGGTGAGGTACGGGAAAAAAATTAAAATTTTTGGCAAAATAAAAACCTGTATATTCCCACAGGTCTACATATTCTTTATTGACAGTTGAATCTGGATAGCCTGGAAGTCCTGGACCAGTAAATCCGGTTAGCGGGTGGTAAAAATCTTTAATAACTAGAACGCTAAATGCTAGACAAAGGCAAATAAGAGTTACAATTTGAGTTGCGACGATCGCGAAGTGAATCGCCTTTGGCATCATTTTATTTTTTACTTTGAAGCTATTCATTTTCAACCCTTTGCTACCAGTCAAAATACCTCAGCGATTGGGAATCGCAGCTGCACAGACAAAGCCTACCTCCGTAAGCTGGAATAGTTAGCTCAGACAGACTTAGTAGGTGTAACCTCAGACTTGTAGTCTATCAGCTCTGTTTTTGCCATATTCCTAAAACAGATTTGCCTAAAGAATATTGCAAAATTGGATCGATGCTTTTAGATAAAGGTATCATGACTTTATCCCAAAGCTGTATCTGCTGTTTTGTCGGCGTTTTACTTTTCAACACGAAACGGTTGCCTAATGAGGCAAGTAATCCGATGGAGTCGAGATAAATCAGCTGAATACAATTCAGGCTTCTGGGGATCGTGGATGCTAAACTTTGCTTGTTATAGCGTCGATAGTGTCCTATAGCTCGATCGAATGGCGTGAATAGCCACTGATGTGCGGGAGCTAGTACGACTAAGTAACCGCCATCTGATAAATGCTGCGTCACGGTCTTCACTTCTGTGCGATCGTCTTCTATATGCTCCAAAACATCCATGTAAATAATGGTATCAAAGCGATCGTTTGAAGCTAAATCTGCTGAGGTTCCCACTCTCGATTTACAACACGCTGGCACTCTGCCAACAGAAATTTTTAAATCGATCTTTTCCGTTAGAATTGGGTCTGGTTCTAAGCAAAGCCACTCTTTTTGATGACCCTTGCAGAGAAATTCAGTGGTTGCGCCTATCCCTGCACCTACTTCCAATACTCTACCTTGTAAGTATTTTTGAACTAGATTTCCATAATAGTTTTTCCAGTTATAAGCTTGAGAAAATAATTCTAATTCCGCGCCAATATAGGAGTAATCTTGCATCGACTTATTTAGACAAAACTTCTCTAGAAAATACTTCTTTCAACTTAGAAACAAAGTAATAATAGTCTTGACCAAGCATAAATCCATAACTATTCCTAGTATTTAAAATCATTAATGCAAAAACAATCGACAACATGACTGCTTGCATGAGAATCGAGCAAAGAATTCCAACTGCGATCGATGTCCAACCAGGAATTGCTAAACTGGTGAAGAGTTTAATAGATACAATTCCACCTAGAGATATTAGAATTAATAAGACAACGATCGACACAGAAATAATCAGTCTCGTACCTACTATATCTGCATAGACAGAAATCGAACTGATTCCGTGAGTTACCAAGGAAACAAAGTTCATTTTAGAGCGTCCGAACAAACGGTTGCTGCGCTTGGTAGCAATTTCAGTATATGGTATTCTCGCCCGCATAATTCCAGCGGCATAGTGATTCCAAATCTCGGAGATGACCACAATTCTAGACAAAAGTTGATATGGAATTACGCTGAAGTTTCCTACTTGAATGTGATGTCCGGTTAAGAGTTTGTAGACGAGTTTATAAACTAGATAAAAAGCTTTGAAAAGATATGTTTCCGATCGCTTAGTTCTTTTAGCGAAAATAACTTTGGCATTGCTTTCTGCTTGGCAGCAATTAATTAGTCTAGGAACATCTTGCGGATTGTCTTCGCCATCTCCATCCATAACGACAACGACTTTACAATTTAAGTTTGCTGCGATGTAAGCTAAACCAATCGCGATCGCTCGTTGATGCCCTAAGTTTCTTTTTAGTTCTAAAATATTGACTCTCTCGATGGCTTTAAAATTAAAAAATTTCAGTTCCGTGGGGGCTGGAGCGATCGAAGCATCGTCTACAATCAAGATATCTACGCGAATATCTCGGTCTAGAAAAGTTTCATCCAAACTCCAGAGCAACCTTTCCAGTGCCTCCCAATCATTAAACACTGGAATTAGCACGATCGCAGATGGAGAACGATGGAGATCGCTATCGAGCAATGTCATTTTAGTCCGAATCCTAAGCTAGACATCTTAGATGAGTAGTTGGCGATCGCGAGTACGATAGATATCCACATCGCACTGAGTTGAGTATTTGCATCAACAGCAAATTTCTGCGTTCATCTTACCACCCCTCAATGACGCAAAACTATTTTTAGGGTTCCGCGTCAGAATGGGGAGTCGGGAACGGTTAGTGGCTAGTGTCTGGTGGCTAGTGGCTTAGAACTTCTCCCTTGTCCCCCTTGTCTCCCTTATCCCCGAGTTCCCCCTTGTCCCCCTGCTCCCTCTTCTACTGCTAATTATGCCGCTTTCACTGCCATTGCTAAGCGCTGATTAATTTCTTGCCAGTTGACGACATTCCACCAAGCCTTGAGATATTCGGCGCGGCGATTGCGATACTTGAGATAGTAGGCATGTTCCCACACATCATTTCCCATAATTGGATAGTTACCTTCCATTAGGGGGCTATCTTGATTTGCAGTACTGGTAACTTGAAATTTACCGTCAGGAGTGCGAACCAACCAAGCCCAACCGCTACCAAACTGTTTTTCTCCCGCTTGATTAAATTGCTGTTGAAAGTTGGCAAAGCTACCAAAGTTTTTCTTGATAACAGAGGCAATTTCTCCCGTTGGTTCTCCGCCACCTTTGGGACTCATAATTTCCCAAAACATACTATGATTGACGTGACCGCCGCCATTGTTGCGGATTGTCATGCGAATATCTTGTGGTAGGCTGTCAAGTTTTTGGATAAGTTGTTCGGCAGTTTGACCTTTTAGTTTGGGATATTTTGCGATCGCTGCATTTAAATTTTTTACATATGTTGCGTGATGTCTGTCATGGTGGATTCGCATTGTCTGCGCGTCTATATGCGGTTCTAATGCTTTGTAGTCGTAGGGCAAAGGTGGTAATTTAAAATCTCCACTAGCACTTGGAGTCTGCGCCCAAGCTAAATTGGACGAAGTATAAGTTTCTATAGCATAAGCACCAGCAGTTCCTCCTACTAAAAACAAGAAATTACGACGCTTGATAGACATAAGTACTTACCTTTGCTGAGCTAGTCAAATTTGTTACAGCAATTTTCTGGGAATTGGTAGTTGGTAATTGGTGGTTGGGATTACCTTAGTTTTTAACGTCTGAACAATAAATTTTTGCTGCAACAGTTTTCATATTCTCAGGTTTAAGGTCATTGTGCCTATATTATTTCGCTAACTCTTGTACGGGCGAGTTTAGCTGAAATATCTGTAAGTCGTAAAGTCTGCTGGGTGAAACCCGCCCCTACAATTCCATCACTCCTAATCTTGCGACAGACGCTTGACTTCTGCGCCGCTTAATAGTTTGTGTGCTTCGGCGAGGATAGCAGGAATTTTATCAGCGTGCGGGCTGTTAGCAAGGCACGATCGCAAATCTAACTGCTCGATCTGCTTGGCTTGATTGCCAGGAAACCAATGACCACCATTGCCAAGGAGATTATACCGCATTTTGGCATATTCTGTGAGGTCGTAAGCGATCGCTAAGTTTCTCAACCATAGGATCGTCGGAATATTGACGTTACCTGGCGTTTCGTCATATCTGGGTAAACCTATCTGCCAAGTTTTTACCCAATCTTCCCCTAAGCTGTCGCAAGCTGCTTGCTCTAATCGCGCCAAAATCGGTGGTAAAATCTCATCTGCCCGATCGAGATATTCTAGAGTTTTGAGGTGTTCGTCAAAATCCTGCGGTTTGGCAGCCCCTAAACTGAGAGTATGCACCTGAGAATGACTCAGACAAAATAAGTCGTTGAACACCATTGGACTGAGGGGAGAACAGAGTTCTACTAACTTTTGGGGTGGCTTGTAAAGCATTCCCCCCTTGTCGGAGGGGCTAATAATAAATACACCCATATCGTGACGATTGGCGGCTGCAACTGCCTCCCAGTTGACTTGGTTGATATAGTACCAATGGAGATTAACGTAGTCGAATTCGTTTGTGGCGATCGCCTGTGTAATAATTTCAGTTGCGCCGTGGGTAGAAAAGCCGATAAATCTTACCTTACCTTGAGCTTGCCACTGCCGTGCTAGTTCCAAACATCCACCAGGACGAATGGTCTGATGTAGGGTTTCAGCATCGTTAATGCCGTGGATACCTAGTAAATCGATGTAATCTAGGCGAAGATTGCGTAAGGACTGTTCAAATTTTTGGCGAAACTCGTTGGGATTTTGGCTGGGATTAACCTTCGTTTGGACGATTAAGCGATCGCGATCGCCTAATGGTAGAATGCGCCCTAGTTGCACTTCAGAAGTGCCGTAACCTCTGGCTGTCTCAATATGATTGATGCCTAGTTCAATTGCCCTCCGAATTGTGGCTTCTAAGTTACGCTGATTGTTCTGCGGAATCGTCCAAGCAGGGACATCTTGCCATTTAAACTGATAGCGCATACCACCACAGGAAAATACGGGCATGGGTATTTCTGTGCGTCCAAATCGTCGGTATTGCATAGACTTCCACGGGCGCACGCCTGTGCGCCCCACAAATTACATTTGTCTTACCACGGGTTGACCGTCTTGCACTTCGCCAATCAGGACGAGATCGGTACAGTTGACAAAGATGCCGTTTTCCAGTACGCCAGGAATGTTGTTGAGGGTTTTTTCTAATTCGGCGGGGTTATCGATCGCATCAAACCTCACATCAACCACCATGTTACCTTGGTCGGTGATTACGGGTCCGGCTTTTTTTACGCCCATCCGTAGTTCCGGTTTACCGCCTAGCTTTTCAATTGCCCGCATGACGGGTGAAATTGCCATTGGGATGACTTCTACTGGGACTGCAAATACTGAACCCAATCGGTCTACCAGCTTACCGCTATCGACAACGACGATAAATTGTTGTGCTAGGTAGTCTACAACCTTTTCACGGGTATGGGCAGCACCACCACCTTTAATTAAATTTTTCTGCGGATCGACTTCATCCGCACCATCAATTGCCAAGTCAATATGGTCTATAGCGTCTAGAGTAGTGAGAGGAATGCCATATTGTTTAGATAGGACTTCGGCTTGAAATGAAGTAGGAATACCAACAATATCTTTGAGGTCGCCAGACTTGAGGCGATCGCCGATATATTGAATTGCATAGGCTGTAGTAGAACCCGTCCCGAGTCCGACAATCGTACCAGACTTTACCAAGGCAGCGGCGGCTTTGCCGACTTCCTGTTTCATCGTTTTTACTGGATCTGCTGCTGCGGTCATGCTCAAAACTCAATTTCAAAACTCAATCTTCTGCCGCGATTAGTATATAGCGCTACGGGACGTTGAGAAAGAGGGAGCTTCTGAGCGATCGAGCAGGGAGTAGGGGGATAAGGGGGAACTCGGGGACCCCACGACCGAAGAGAGTGGGGATTAGGGGGCGAAGGGAGACAAGGGAGACAAGGGGGACAAGGGAGTGATAAGTGGGAAATCTGGAGGAATGAAATTTATATCTACACAAGCTAAGTTTATTAGTGTTGAGTTGAAACTTATGAGATGTTTGAGAACCTGTGTAGGCAGGTTTTGTCTGTGTAGCGGCAATTTTAACCGCCTGTTTAAGCAGGTGATTTTAATTAGCGCGATCGCATTTTTAAGTCTACTATCGTTCGCAACTCCAGCGTTAGCAGCAAAAGATCGATTGTTCCTCGACCTCTCGTTAGAATATTTAGGACAATATCAACTACCAACAAACCTTTCTAACGCACCAGTCACGGAATTTTCAGCAATTACTTATGACAAACGGCACGATCGCTTTTATGCTGTCTCTGGTAATGAAATCTTCACCCTCAAGTTGACTTTTAATAACGATTCTGAGGATATAAAAATTCAAGATATTGATATAGAGTCAGTACAGTCACTTATCGCTCGCGACGGCAAACTATACGAACCGAAAACCTTTGTTGCTAAGGGAATCGCTTTAACACCGCAACAAACCGTATATATTTCTGGTTCTCAGATAAGTGGCGATCGCGCGCTTCCTTTTATCCGAGAATTCGATCTAAAAACTGGGCAGTTGCTGCAAAGCCTGACTCTTCCTAAACGATATATTGCTGAAAGCATACAGGAAAAAGGGCAAAACCAGAATACTCAAATTACTCAAGACGATATAACATTTGCTGCTTTAGCTTTCAATGCGACTGGTACTGTTCCAACAAGTGGAGAACCAGTAAATTTATTTACTGCTACTGAGTCAACGCTAGTACAAGACCGAGATACGCCTAATTCTAGACCTAATTCTAAACAGGGAAAAGCTCGGTTACTACATTACTTAATTGGCTACGGGACACCAATGCTACTAGCAGAATATGCTTATCCTCTTGATGCCGAACTTGAGGAATTGTTATCTGTAGAAGGCGTTCATTTTCTCAGTTTAGAACTCCAGCCAGAGACAAAAACTGGAAAGATTTATCAGGTTGTGACAAGCGGCGCAACCGATACATCAAAAGTTGAGAGGCTTAAAGGTAAAATTAGAGGAGTTCGAGAAATTAAGAAAAAGCTAGTTTTAGACTTACAAGAGTTAGGAATTACTTTAGAAAATTTGTCAGGTATGACTTTCGGTTCTCGCTTATCTGATGGTACGAAAAGTTTGCTTGTCATGAGTCATGACCAACAGGTAACTAATTTTCTGCTTTTTCGCCTGCGTTATCAATGATTTGAAACTGTCTTCAATCCTATTTATTAACGATTCATCTAAAATCAACTTGATAGTGAACTGTCTTTTGAATTTGCTCTAAAGACAAACCAAGTTCGCGCGACAATGCGACTTCGATTTGGCTAACTTCTGTGAAAGGAAACTCAAACTCTAATTTTTTCAAGGCAGAATTAGCAGTTTTCACTTTAACTTTAGAAAAGCCCTGATGATACTTAATCTCAACTCCAATTGAGAGGATGACCTTAGTTGGTTGTTCTTGGACTTGAGCGTTGGCTTGGATCGGAGTTGTGACGTAATAAGAGCGTTGTAAAATTTTATCGGCGATCGCTGCTCCACCGCTCCAAAAAGCGATCGCCAAAATCGGTAGCGGCAACCAAAATTCTAATCCCAGGGATTTGAGAGGGTAAAGCGATCGCAGTCTGCGCATCAGTTAGTCAACACAGTTCGGCTACTATTATCCATATAAGTCTATCTCGATTTAGAAACATTAACTGTAATACCCCTCAATGAACAGCGATCGGCTACTAGTAACTTTTTTTGACTTCTGACTTTTGACTTTTGACTTCTGATTTCGTGTTAGCCTATGGTAATTTTACTTGTAGAAGACGATCCAGCACAGTTAGAACCCATACACGCTGCTCTTTCCCAAGCAGGACATACTGTAGATACTGCCAAAGATGGCGAGACGGCGCAATGGTTGATAACTCAGAAAGATTATGACTTGCTCATCGTAGACTGGATGTTGCCGAAAGTGAGCGGTGTAAGTTTGTGCCAGCAGTATCGGCAAACTGGTAAAACTGCCCTAGTGCTTCTCCTAACGGCAAAAGATACCATAGCAGATAAAGTCGTAGGCTTGGATGCGGGAGCAGATGATTATCTCGTTAAACCAATCGATCTGCTAGAGTTATTGGCAAGAGTCAGGGCATTAGGCAGGCGATCGCCCCAATGGCAAGGTGACACCACTATCGTTGGCGATCTTCAACTCCATCGTCCCACGCTTACCTTAGAAAGAGGAGAGGCGATCGCTCAACTTTCAGTGCGAGAATTTCAACTGATGGAATATTTCATGCGTCACCCCCGCCAAGTTCTCTCTCGCGAACAAATTGAAAGCACTTTATGGGAGTGGGGAACGGAACCAGAAAGTAATGCCGTGACTACACTAGTAAGAAGACTACGCCAGCGAATGCAAGCCGTCGGAGCCAAAGATTGGTTGGAAACTGTATATGGTATGGGATATCGATTGAATGCACCAGAATAGAGGGGTCATTTGTCATTTGTGAATGGGTAATTGGTAATTGGTAGTTAGGTGGCGAGTGGTGTGTGGTGTAGGGAATTGGTAGTTGCTAGTTGGTAGTTGGTATGCACCTGAACCCCTGCCCCTAAAGCTCCCCTGCTTCCTTGTCTCCCTTGTCTCCCTTGTCCCCTCACTCCTCACTCCTCACCCCTCATCATGTTCAGTCGCAGTCGCCGTAACATAGCTTGTTGGTTTGCTCTATCGATGGGAAGCATCCTCGTGGTTTTTGCGGGGGTAGTTTACTACTTGGAAGTGGAAGAACAATTGCGGAATTTCGATCGCAATTTGTATAAAAAGACTAAAGCGATCGCAACGGATGCAGAGTACCAATTTTATCAGGGTCGATGGCAGTTCGATCTGGAACAACTGCCGATGCTAAGCAATAATACATTACCAATAACAGGAGATATTGCTTACGCTCGCTGGTACAACTCTAAAGGGGAATTAGTCCAATTTGTTGGTTCTCCGCCTGCACCGAAGTATCTCAAGCTAGCTCCTGGTTTTGAGACAATTCAAACTCCCACACGCTCAAAACTGCTTAAACTTTCTAGCTCTAAAACGTGGTTGCGGCAGATTACACTACCAGTTTTAAAAGCGGATTTGCTCATCGGTTATTTACAAGTGGCAACTCCAATGACTTCTATGCGCCAGAGTCTAGAGCAAACGCGCTTGTATCTTTCGCTCGGCGTACCGCTAGCTCTTAGTACAATTGGGTTGACGGGTTGGTACTTGGCAGGGCTGGCGATGAAACCAATTCGCCGTGCTTACGAGCAATTACAGCGTTTTACTGCTGATGCTTCACACGAATTACGCGCCCCTCTCGCAGCAATTTTGAGTAATGCCCAAGTGGGCTTATTAGCACCAGCAGAGGATACAAATAGTCCGCGCCAGCGTTTAGAAAATATTGTCGATCTGTCAAAATCAATGAGTACGCTGATCGGTAATTTGCTATTTTTAGCACGTCATGAAGGAGCGTTGGCTACTGAAGCGCTCAAAAGTATCGATCTCGTCAGTTTGCTGCAACGGTTGGTGAGTGAATATCAAGCACAAGCAGCAGCACAGGGGTTAGATTTTGTTGTTCAACTGCCAGAACAACCAATAAAACTCGTTGCCGAACCTGATTTATTGCAACAAGCGGTGAGAAATTTGCTGAATAATGCTTTCAAGTACACCCCCTCTGAAGGTAGAGTTTGCTTGCGAATATTTACCCAATCTTATCGAGCGATCGTCCAAATTGAAGACAATGGCATCGGCATTCCATCTGAAGATGTACCCCATATTTTTGAGCGGTTCTATCGCGTAGACACCGTGCGATCGCGGCAAACAGGTGGATTTGGTCTAGGCTTAGCGATCGCCAAACAAATTGTCGAGGCACACAAAGGCAAGATCGCCGTCCAAAGCACCCTGGGACAAGGCGCAACTTTTAAAATCGAACTGCCTTTAAGGTAATTAAGTTGTCAGTTGTAAGTAAGAAACCTCTTGCCAATGACCAATGACCAATGACCAATGACCAATGACACATTCATGTCATATTTGTGCGGCAAACTCAATTTAAAGTAATATGCAGAAGTCGCTGACTTCTAGCAACTTTTACTTGTAAATACCCGTTGAGAAATTTAGTTATACAGCAATGAGCTGTGGCTAAAAATCGACGAACTTACCATCAAGTACCTTTTTAATACAAGTACCATTAGCCAGAAGCAGTAGATATGACTGAGCTTTCTAATTGACATTAAGTCTTCACCTAAAAAATTGACGATATGGCAAATAAAGTAGCATCACCAGCGCTGAAGCCAACCCTTTCAGTGGTGGACGCAAGCGCGATCGTCGTCGGTATGGTGATTGGCGCTGGAATTTTTGAGACTCCCACTCTGGTGGCTCAGAATGCTGGTAGTCAAAGCGTTATCTTATTCGCTTGGCTGCTAGGTGGGGTTGCCTCATTGATTGGCGCTCTCTGTTATGCCGAACTGACGACAGCATATCCTCACCCAGGCGGGGATTACCACTATTTCATGCGTGCCTTTGGCACGAACGTTGCTTTTCTCTTCGCCTGGGCGCGGATGACGGTGATTCAAACTGGTTCGATTACGCTGTTTGCTTATGCGTTTGGTGACTACGCATCCCAAATCTTGCCACTAGGGAGCTATTCTTCTGCGATCTATGCAGCCCTCTGCATTGCTATTCTGACCGGATTGCATATCATGGGCGTGCAGCAGGGAAAGTGGACGCAAAACTTACTGACACTATCAACGGTATTAGGTCTGGCATTGGTCATCATTGCTGGAATGATTACTGTAGCTGGTACTACTCCCGTACCTAACGGTACACCAACCAATAACGGTGGAGCTTTCGGACTGGCAATGGTCTTCGTACTTTTAACCTACGGTGGCTGGAACGAAGCAGCCTACATTTCGGCAGAAGTGCGGGATGCCAGACACAACATGGTTAAGACGTTGCTGTTGAGTATCGCTCTGATTGCTGGACTTTACATGTTAGTCAACTTTGCTTACATCCACGGACTGGGGATTGCTGGTGTAGCAAATTCCAAAGCGGTAGCAGCCGATCTGATGCGGCGGGTGTTTGGCGAAAGTGGGGCAAGATTAATTAGCTTTATCGTGGCTGTGACTGCACTGAGTTCGATCAACGCCACAATTTTTACAGGAGCGCGGACGAACTTTGCTTTAGGACAAGACTTTCGCTCTTTCTCTTTGTTGGGGCAATGGAGCGATCGCCGTCACACACCTACCAATGCTTTACTCATACAAGGGGCGATCGCATTAGGACTCGTTCTTCTAGGAACGATCACTCACGAAGGCGAGAAAGGCTTTGAAACGATGACAGCCTACACCTCACCCGTATTTTGGTGCTTTTTTCTACTGTCGGGAATAGCATTGTTCGTCCTCCGCCAACGGGAACCCAACACGCCTCGAACTTTTCAAGTCCCTGGCTACCCAATTACTCCCTTGATTTTTTGCGCCATTTGTGCTTATTTACTTTACTCCAGTATTACCTATGCTTCCAGTCAGGCATACAGTATTGGGGCGATCGTCGGTATTAGCATGATGGTTGTGGGCGTACCTGTACTGTTTTGGGTGCGTCGCAGGCACTAGATATAAGGCAATAGAGAAAAAAAAGAAGTCGTAAGTCGTAAGTCATTTTCCCTGCTCCCTTTCTTCACTAATAACTGACAACTGATAACTGACAAGAGGAAATACAGATGCAATTACCACTAATACTCAAACCGATCGCGGTAGGTGCGATCGCCGTTAGTATGGGCATTATCGGTTGTACGCAACAGACAGGGCTGAATGCCCAGGCAGAACCTAATATTGCTCAAACAACTCAAACAGCACCACCAGCAGGACAAACCGAACAACGGGAACCTGACGTACCTTACGTGCCTACACCTCAAGAAGTTGTGGATGAAATGCTCAAACTGGCAAAAGTTCAAAAAGGAGATGTCCTCTACGATCTGGGTAGCGGTGACGGACGCATTCCTATTACTGCCGTGAGAGAATATGGCGTAAAAAGGGCTGTAGGTATAGATATCAATCCCGAGCGAATTGAAGAAGCAAACGAAAATGCCAAAAAAGCAGGCGTGAGCGATCGCGTGCAATTTCTCAATCAAGATTTGTTTAAGTCCAATTTCAATGAAGCCTCTGTCGTGACGCTGTACCTACTACCAGATATTAATGTCAAACTGCGACCCCAGTTATTCAAACAATTGAAACCTGGTACTCGGATTGTTTCCCACGATTTTGACATGGGTGAATGGAAACCCGAGCGCACGGTACAAGTACAAGGACCAAACCGGACTCACACCCTTTATTACTGGGTCGTTCCTGAAAAACCACCAGCTAATTTACAGGGGTGAGGAGTGAGGGGAATTCGGAATTCGGAATTCGCAATTAATTGCGAATGGGCGACTTGCAACTTCTCCCTTGTCTCCCTTGTCCCCCTTGTCTCCTCTTGCCAACTCCCGGACGGGCGGGTTTGGAAACCCACCTCTACCGACTCCCGACTCCCTATGAAATACGCAATACTCATAACTACTTTAGTCGCCCTACCGACGGCGAGTTTGGCGCAGTCTGGACGAGCTGGGGCAGATGTGGAAGCCTTGGTAAAACTCGGTCCTAGAGTGGCTGGTACGCCAGTTATGGCAAAGGCAAGTGACTATCTAGAGGCGGAGTACCGCAAAGCTGGCTACACAACTCAAATTCAAACTTTTACCTACTCTCGATTTGAGGATTTAGGTTCGAGTCTGACGGCAGGAAAAAGCAAAATTACAGGTTTACCTCTAAGTGGATCGGTTGCAGGTAAAGTTGATGCGCCGTTGGTAGTTGTACCCAACGTCGGACGACCGGAAGATTTTGCTCGGGTTGATGTTAAAGGCGCGATCGCAGTTGTCCAAAGAGGAGAAATTCGGTTTTCCGAAAAGGTACAAAATGCCAGTACTGCGGGTGCGGTAGCCGTGGCGATCGTCAACGATCGATCGGGAAAACTCGCGGCTTCTCTTGGTGGTGGAGTCAGTAAAATTCCTGTCTTGGCTTTATCTAGAGAACAAGGCTCTGCTTTACTACAAAGTTCTCAAACACAACAGCCAGCCACTTTACACGTCAATACTCGGCAACGTCAAGTTACTGGACGTAATGTAGTAGCTCATCTACCTGGCATCGCTAGACCTCAAATACTCTTGGGCGCTCATTACGACTCCGTACCAGGTGCGCCAGGGGCGAATGACAATGCTTCTGGGACGGCTGTTGTTTTAGAAATTGCCCGCAGAATCTCTAAAACTCCCTTAGCAAACCAAACTTGGTTTGTGGCTTTTGATGGCGAAGAAGACGGGTTACATGGTTCTAAAGCTTTCGTACAAACCGCCCAATCACAGTTTATCTCTAGCCTTAAGGCAATGCTAAATTTTGATATGGTAGGCGTAAATTCTAGTCTTCGCGTGAGTGGTACACCTCAGCTCACAGCCCGAGCGAAAGCAGCGCAAAGTGGGTTGTCTACTTCTGAATCTTACAGTGGTAGCGACCATGCTTCTTTTGCAGCGGCAAAAGTTCCAGTTTTATTTTTTCACCGAGGGCGGGAGCCTAACTACCACACGCCAAACGACAAGCAAGTAGACTCAAATCTACTTGATGAAACTGTCAGCGTGGGACTAGAGATTGTCGAGCAATTGCTTTGAAGTGTGGGCTGTTAATAGTTAATGGTTAATGGCAAATAACCATTAACCAATGACAAAAGACCAATCACAAATGACCAACAACAAACCTACAATGTCTCAGAATTCTGTTGTGAAAAAGTCAGTCACTTATTTATCTTTAATCTTTATGGGGGCTGCGGGTAGTTTGTTAGGAACCCAGCTATTACCCAACCGACCGGAGTTAATCCCGCCATCAGTTGCTCAGCTCCCGGCTCAGGTTCCTAGCGGAAATATTAACTTTATTGCTAACGCTGTAGACCGTACTGGTGCAGCGGTCGTCCGTATTGATGCGGCACGGGCTACCCGCGCTAGACAACCTGGAGCTAGGGTAGTGCGGGGAACGGGTTCGGGCTTTATTATTGAGCCGGATGGTTTAATTTTGACAAACGCTCACGTTACTGGTGGAGCTGATACGGTCAATGTCACCCTGAAAGATGGACGCAAATTTACTGGTCGGGTCTTGGGTAGAGATGAATTGACAGATGTGGCTGTAGTGAGAATTCAAGCCAATGATTTACCTACGGTAACAGTAGGCAACTCTGACAACCTCCGACCTGGAGAGTGGGCGATCGCGATCGGCAATCCTTTAGGATTAGATAATACTGTTACTGCTGGTATCATCAGTGCTACAGGTCGTTCTAGCAGTGATGTAGGCGTTCCCGACAAGCGCGTCGGTTTCATTCAAACTGATGCAGCGATTAATCCCGGTAATTCTGGCGGACCCCTATTAAATCAACAAGGGCAAGTGGTGGGAATGAATACGGCAATTATCGGCGGCGCTCAAGGTTTGGGTTTTGCGATTCCTATCAATCGAGCGCAGCAAATCGCCGAGCAACTGGTTGCTAAAGGAAGGATCGATCGCGCCTATTTAGGGGTTCAAATGGCAACTCTCAACGATGAGATTCGAGAAACCCTAGCCCAAGAGTCAAATGGAGATGTCACTATCTCTGCCAATCAAGGGGTAGTCGTGTTAGGAGTCGAGCGCAATTCTCCTGCTGCTGCTGCGGGGATTCGTCCTGGCGACGTGATCCAGCAAATTAACGGGCAACAAGTAAAAACTGCCGATCAAGTGCAGCAAGCAGTAGAAAATAGCCAAATCGGTGTCAATATCCCGCTTGAAGTCAGTCGCAATGGCAGAAATATTCAGCTCTCGGTAAGAGCTGGTGAATTTCCTGCCAGCGCTAGCTAAAGGATGCATATTAGGTATGGGGAGCAGAGACGTTCATGCAACGTCTCTACACCTCCAAAATATTTTCCTGTCCCTTAAGTATGGATAATCTGCCCAATCCCAACTGGTGTTATCAAGTTTTAGAAATCTCCCCAACGGCGACGGCGCAAGAGATTAAAATGGCTTATCGCCAGCTGGCGCGGAAATATCACCCCGATCTCAATCCAGGCGATCGCACTGCGGAAGATCGGTTCAAACTCATCGTCCAAGCATACCGCACCTTACTCACCCTCCAATCGCAGCCATCTTCCAGCACTTCTACAAAAACTACACCACATCCAGACACCACTTCTACTTACAGTACAGGTGGCGTGCGCTTCCACGTTAAGCAACGCGACTGCACGCCTTCCTCTCCTCCCCTCTCTTCAGAAGAAAAGTTACTCAAATTGAGTACGCTCAACCAAGTCTACACTTTACTCAAGCGTCAGAATTTTCAGCAAGCAGTAGACATAGCAGAAAAGCTAGCTATCCGCTTTCCCAAAGATTCAGACGTGCAACCGTGGCTAGCTGTAGCTTACCATCGTTGGGCAAAACAGCTGATCTCGCGACAACAGTGCGATCGCGCTAGAATTTACCTCAAAAAAGCTTTGCAAGCCGATCCTCATAACCAGAAGTTATGGCGAGAAATCGATCGCGATTACAAAGCTATAGAACGCCAGTTAATGTTTTGATCCGCAAAAGCTATTGACCGGATCGATATTGGTGACTTCATTTTGTAGCCAAATTAATATCTAACTGTCACAGTCATGTCACATTCATTCACTATCTTATAAATGGCTGCAACGAGTAAATGAGTTACTCCTCACCCTATCCTCAATTCAGCGAGTAAATAGCCTCTCCATATTTTGGAGAGCTTTTTTTATGTAACTCGCACTAAGCGGTCTTCCTCTACACATCCTGTCCCAAATTTCCGCTAAGTTAGCTTTTGGGGTAAAAATTGGGGTAATTGGGGTAACAGTACTGAGGAGCCAGCTACATGCAGGGGTTTTCTCCGTTCAGCGGACTGGCGTTACTAATTTGGGTTTGTATTTTTCTAATATCTGGTCGAATAGATTTGCCTCTCTTATTGGTGGTTTTAATAAAGCAAGTTTTTGTTTATTGTTTAAACTATATTTTTCTAAAGTTGGATCGAAACAACCATTGAGTGCATTATTGTGCATTACCCAGCATTTAGCCTCTAATGCACTCCAATTTTGCGGAGTGTCTATCAAGTTCACTCGCTTACGCACTGCGTAGCCAGAAGGCTTGCCAAACAAGGGAGCTTATTTGGTGCTAAAGGATAAGCGCAAATTACCATCTTTCCATCGTTCTATACGACAAGTAGTTTCGTAGCCTTGTTTTGCAGAATTGACCATTGCGTACACTCCGTAGAAAAAACGTACAAAAAATAAAGCTAGAAGCTGTAACAACCTCTAGCTTTAGATGATATGAGAGAGCAGGACATAAGCTGGATTCTGTTTTCTGCTGCATCAACGCGATCGCATCTCTACATACAGAAGGCAGTTATCTATCTGGGATGCCTGTTACCAGACACCTCTAGCGGTACACCAATAGCGGAACTGGTAAAAGACCAACCGTAGTTCCTCCGACCTTGCTCCCAACCGGGGTTTACCGAGCCAGCACCTCTCGATGCTGCTGGTGCGCTCTTACCGCACCTTTGCACCCTTACCCTTTTCAGTTGTCAGTTATCAGTTATCAGTTATCATTTGGTCACTGGTCACTGTTCGCCGATCGCTGAAAAAGGCGGTATCTTTCTGTGGCACTATCCTCACGATCGCTCGCACTGGGCGTTACCCAGCAAGTTTGGTCTTTCGGGAGTCCAGACTTTCCTCAGACCAGCTGTAAAAGCTGGCTGCAACTGCCTGCGCCTACTCTCTCTAGATCTAGTGTAATGGTAATGGGTAATGGGTAATGGGTAATTGGTTGTTAGTTGTTGGTTGTTGGTTGTTGGTAACTGACAACTGATAACTGACAACTGATAACTGACAACTGGTAACTGACACTTAGCCTCTCTTTCTTGACGTTCTATCCTGGACATCGGAGAAGTTTTCAAACCAACCCCGTCGCCAGAAGAAATAGATGAGTCCAGCAGCGGTTGCTACCATAGCTGCCAAGCATAAGGGATATCCCCAGTACCAATTTAATTCCGGCATATTCCAGGGAGATTTTTCCGTGTTAAAGTTCATACCGTAGACCCCAGCAATGAAAGTTAAAGGAATAAATATAGAAGAAACTACCGTCAGCAACTTCATGATTTCATTCATTTTGTTACTCACGGCTGATAGGTAGACATCCATTAGACCAGAAGTTAATTCGCGATAGGTTTCTACCATGTCTAAAATTTGTACGGCATGGTCGTAACAGTCGCGTAAATAGACTTGGACGCGATCGCTAATTAAACTGTCATTATCATCGCGGATCAGCATGGCGATCGCATCTCGCTGAGGCCAAATTGCTCGCCGCAGGTTGAGCAACTCTCGCCGGACGCGATAAATTTTGTTTAAAGTTTGCCGCGTTGGTTTAGTAATAACTTCGTCTTCTAAATCTTCCATCTGTTCTCCGTATGCTTCCAGTACGGGAAAAAAGCCATCAATAATCGAATCTATCAACGTATAGGCTAAATAATCTGCTCCTAGCTTGCGGACGCTACCTTTGTTGTAACGAATTCGCTGGCGTACCTGTTCAAAGCAGTCGTGTTCTGGTTCTTCTTGGACTGTAAGTAGGTAGTGTTTTCCTAAAATAAAACTGACTTGTTCGCTATGAAAACCACCACTTTCTTTTGGTATCACCATCCGTGCGATCATGACTAAATGGTCTTCGTAATCATCTTCTACTTTGGGACGCTGCGGTACGTTGACGATATCTTCTAAAACCAATGGATGCAGATTAAAAACTTGTCCCAATCTTTGTAAGATATCTTCGCTACCTAAGCCTTGTACGTCAACCCAAGAGACAGATTCGGTGTCCAGATAGGGAAGACATTCTTCTGGCGTGGCTAAGGTTTGGCGTGTTGCGTCTGCTTCGTTGTAGTCAATTAAAACGATAACTGGTGGTTGAGCATCAACCCCAATATTCAAAGTTCCTGGTAGACTACCTGGTTTGTCGTAAAAGTAGTCAAAGTGAGGCTGTGTGTCTGGTTTAGCAGCACGAATACGAGATTTTGTCATGAACGAGATGCGCGCGGGACTCCATCGCGATCTTAATCCTTATGATGCGTTTAGGTTGTGTTACGATCGTGCTTTCTTATCACGGGAACAGTATAAACTGGAGCGATCGCGCTGCTCAATCTATGGAAAACTCATCCTTATTTACTCAAGTCGTACAATCTTTAGAGCAAAATGAAGACTCAGCTCGAATTAAAAAACTTGCTTTTTACGTAGCAAAACAATTTTGGGCTAGAGACCAAAACCAGTTAAATAGTATTAGTTTACTCGATTTAATCCAAGATTTGCTTATTAAATATTCAGATATAGAAAGCTTGAAAAAAAATGTTTATAGAATGGCACAAACTCTAAACAAGCCGGAGCAGTACTTAAGTGTTGCTAGTACAATTATTGGAGAAGCAGAAATTCTATATAATTTTCAATCAGACAAACTTCAAGAAAGCAGAATAAGTTCTGATTCCGATCTGATTACCGTTCCTTTAGTCCCGGCAATTCGACAAGAAGCTGTGGTTATTCCCGATTCCCCTCCACCAGCGTCCGTACAAATTAAGAAAAAAATCGAGCCATTTGAGATCCGTCACAAGATAATGCTTCAAATCAATCCCTTGCAAGCAAAAATCTTACTATTTTCCGCGACCGAACATCAATTTGATTGGACTCAACAAGATTGGGCGGCTTTACGCAGTACGGAGCTATACGAATTAATTCGGAATATAACTTATACTTGTCAATCTTTTGAAGCTTTAGTTGATACTCTCGATATAACAGCCCGAAAGCTGGACAAGCCGCACGAGTACCTAGCGATCGCTAATATTATCAGTCAAGCACTTAAACCCATGTTTTGAAGTTTGTATTTTAACTTTTAGCTTTTAGTTTTTGACTTCAGTTGCAATATTTACCGCGCATAATTTATGGATGCTAACGAACTCATACAACGATATGCAAAGGGAGAAATTAATTTTAGTGGTTTGGAATTAAAAGGAATTAATTTATTTGGTGCAGATCTCGTTAGTATTAATTTAACTCAAACCGATTTACGTAGTGCTAATTTAATTTTTGCTTATTTAAATAGAGCGCAGTTACACAAGGCTAATTTAAGTAGCACAAAATTAAGTGGCGCTAACTTAACACAAGCCGATTTACGTGAAATTAAGCTAAACGATGCCGATTTACACGGAGCAATTTTGCAAGGTGCAGATCTGCGCAGTGCCGATCTGAGGCTAGCTAATCTACTCGATGCAAATTTGATTGATGCAGATTTACGTAATGCTAATTTGAGCGGTGCTAACTTAACAGGTGTCTGTCTTCGCGGTGCTAACCTCAGACAAGAACAGAAAGAATACGCTGCTAATTTGCGCAGTACAAGACTGTTTCAAGCCGATTTGCGGGGGGCAAATATGGCAGGTGTAGATTTGTCTGGAGCTGACCTGCGCTGTGCTAATTTAGTTGAAGTCAATTTGCGAGGTGCTAACCTATACGGCGCTAATTTAAGTGAGGCAAATTTAGCCGATGCATTTCTCAGCGATGCTAATTTGGATCGGGCAATTTTGAGAGAAGCAAACTTAAGTAATACTAAACTAGAACGAGTGTTAATGAATGAAGCAGATCTAACCCGTGCTAATTTAAGCCATGCGATCGCACCTGATAGTAAACTGACTAAAACCAATTTGAGTTATGCTAACTTGACCAAAGCTAGAATGAATCGAGTCGATTTCAGTCGCGCTAACTTACTAGCAGAAATTTTAATTGATAGCTCGTTAATTGAAGGCTTTTTGGCACGAACAAACTTAACCGATGCAAACTTAGATAACGCTAACTTATTTAAAGCCGAAATCAGTAGCGCCAACCTCACGGGTGCAACCTTACGCGGTGCGACAATGCCAGATGGTAGTATTAATAGTTAATTTCAAAATGAAATTGTCATAGTGAGGTGAGCAATGCCCACCCTACAATTTTGACTTTTAACTTTTCACTTTTGACTTACCTATGACTGCATTTCGAGTTGGGGTAGCTGGTCCTGTCGGTTCGGGAAAAACGGCTTTAGTCGAGGCGCTATGCAAGCATCTACGTCAGCAATATAACATTGCGGTAGTGACAAACGATATCTATACTCAAGAAGACGCTCAGTTTTTGGTACGCGCTCAAGCACTCTCAAGCGATCGCATTTTGGGTGTAGAGACTGGCGGTTGTCCGCACACAGCGATTCGCGAAGATGCTTCAATGAATATAGCCGCGATCGAACAGTTAGAACAAAAATTTCTCAATCTGGACTTAGTATTTCTAGAAAGTGGTGGTGATAACCTCGCAGCTACTTTTAGTCCTGAGTTAGTAGACCTGACAATTTACGTGATTGATGTTGCAGCAGGTGATAAAATTCCCCGTAAAGGTGGACCAGGGATTACCAAATCAGATTTGTTAGTGATTAATAAAACCGACCTCGCTCCTTATGTTGGAGCCGATTTAAGCGTCATGGAACGGGATGCGAAGAAAATGCGCGGCGATAAACCGTTTATTTTTACAAATCTGAAAACTCAGGCTGGATTAACAGAGGCGATCGCATTTATCGAGAGTTATATCTAAATATAAACGTTAGGGGCGCAAATCTAGCGTTTTCCGTGTAGGTGTCATACATGCGTAGGGGCGCACAGCCGTGCGCCCCTACAAATTTATTCGATGCGGCAAATCTTATACCAGTTTCAGATCTGCATATTCTGCTAGAACATCATCAGAACTGAGCGTGTCACCTTCAGCTTGAGGTGTCCATAACACTTCAATCGCCAAGAGTTTATCGCTAGGAATACTACCAAACTGACGTAGAGCTTGACGCAGATCGTCAGTACTATTGATTGCTGGTATTTGCAATTTACCCAAAGTCGCTGCAATCAGAGTGACGACGATGTATTCACCAGGATCTTTCACGGCTAAATCGCTACTACCAGAGCCGTCACCTGCTGGTAATTCTGCTTTAGGCGTTGCAGCCTTGAGCTGATTGTTGACGTTGGAAAGAGTTTCTTCGCTAAACTTGCTGCGTTCTGCCAAGGATAAACGGTTAAATTCAGCTTCTGCACCCGTCAAGCGAGATTGCTGAGTATTACCACCAGCATAGACCCAATATTCGGGGTGGCGTAACAGCGCTAAAGAAGCTTCTTGCAATACCTGTACTCTACCTTCGGGAGAGTTAGTATCGGCGAGTTCGGCAATCCGGTTGAGTTCAGCCTGTAAGCCTCTTGCTTCAGCCAACAAACCGACTTGTACGCGAGTGACACTGACAGTAGGATTGCTGTCGTATTCTAATTCCTCTACGCTACCACCACTACTAGCACGTCGGAAGGCTTGTAACATAAAGTTGGCGATCGCAAAAAAGATCAGGATCGTGAACAAGCCACCAAAGCCGCCGCCGATGCCAAAGAAGGGAAACAAGAAAGGAAATCCAAATCCGCCACCAGGATAGGGTGCGTAGTAGCCACCACCACCAGGAGCGTAGGTTCTAGGAGTAGAGTAGCCACGGCTAGGCGCTCTAAAAGAGCCACCACCAATCCGACCGCCACTAGCTGCTAACGCACTATCCACATGACCAAACGCTAAAGTAGCGATTAGACCGAATACGAACAAAGATTTTATCAACGGTTTCATGACTGAAAGCAGTTTATTACGCATATCTCACTGCCCGAAAAACAATATTGACTTTGGTTTATTTCCTTTAGGGTAATACGATTTGCCCTTAGTAATAACTCCAAATGATTTGCAGTTGCTTATAGCGTTTAATTCTGACACCGTGCTAGCTATTTGCTTTGCACCAACTACATTTACTAATTTATCGCTTCTAACCCAGCCCTAACCTGTCACTGAGGTAGGATTACCGTACCTTAGAGGATGAAAGAACTATGGCTGCGCCATAGTTCTTTCATTTTTACTGTCCTCGAAACTCGTTCCACAAGGCTACCCAGTCATCGTAATTAGGTACGGTTTCCCAGAAGTGGATTTGGCTGTAGTAGTTTTCGATGTCTTCTAGATGGGAGTCACGACGCTGTTCGGCGGTGAGTAGCGGTAAAACTTGCTTAGAAACAGCCCAGTAGCCAGTAACCTCTGTCATGGGTTTCTGAGCTTCTCCCGTCAGCATATAATCCATCCAAGCATGGGCGATTTCTTTGTTGGGAGAGCCTTTGAGTAACATCCAAGAATCGCTCCATCCAGTAGTTCCTTCTTGAGGAATAGTCGCTCCTACAGGAAAGTTAGCGCGTTTTAGTTCTTCAATTGCTACGGGCCAACCCCACGCGAGAGCAATTTCTTTATTTAAAAAGAGTTGGGCTAACTCTCCTTGGCTGTTCCAAAATTTTCTGACCTGTGGACGCAAGCGGAAAAGATCGGGTTTAATGTCTGTTGCTAGCCGTTCTTTACTAATGTCGTAGATATTAGAGCTACCTTTCCACAACGCCACATCAGCATTGAAGATGGGATAGTCAGGTAGAGATACTTTACCTTGATATTCTGGTTGATAGAGGACATCCCAGCTTTGCGGTTCAGATTTGACGACGGATTTGTCATAAATCAAAAAATCTGGTCCCCAAGCAATCGAAACACCATAGGCTTGACCGTCAAAGGTGTTATACGCTGGTTGCTGAAAAATTGGGAATAGATCTTTGTAGTTGGGGACTAAACTTAAATCGATCGCCTCTACTAAATTGGCATCATATAAGCGTTTGGTTAAGTCTCCCGAAGCAGTGACGAGATCGTATGACTTGCCTTTACTGGCTTTAATCTTGGCATACATCTCATCTGAGGAGCCTGCATAAGTTGGAATGACTTTACAACCATATTTTTGCTCGAATGGTTTGGCAAAAGAGGCATCCATATATCCCTCCCAGCCAATTATTCGTAAAGTGCAGCTTTTGGCTTGGGCGATTTCAGGAAAGGACAGACACGCTACCAGTACGAAACAAATGCTAACGATACTTGCTATCAGTCGCTTCATCATAACTGTCTTTGATTCTGAGTGAGTCACGCGATCGCATTCCACCACAAAATTCAGTGGTAGGGTTTGTAATACGATAAGCTCCGCATTCAGTTAAGGTGATAGTTTTTTCGATTTTCTTATCATCTGGGCACCCCAACGGCAAACTCAAGGAATTTGCGGTGGAGTCATGCAGATATGGTTGGAAAGGTGGTCTGGTCAAGAGGCGAT
>NZ_RSCK01000056.1:0-43222 GCF_003991895.1 Chroococcidiopsis cubana SAG 39.79 | reverse complement strand
TGCAACTTCAGTCATAGGCAGATTGGACTGCTCCTTCACGCGATCGAGTAGTGGCAGTTGGGACAAGACTAGATCGGTGTTAACTGGCACGTCTGCATTTTGGAGCGATAACGGCTTGGCAGCGGTACGCTCTTTCTTGGCATTGTAGATGACGACCTTAAACCCCCGTACCAGTGTCCAAAATAGCTCTAAGACCGAAATATCAAAGGACAAACTCGTGACTGCTAACCAGACTCCAGGTGGGTTATGTTCGATAACTCCATCCATTCCAGTAAAGAAGTTAACTACGTTGCGGTGTTCTACCATCACACCCTTGGGCTTACCTGTAGAACCAGAGGTATAGATAACGTAGCTCAAGTTTTCTGGCTTCACGCCACTATCGGGATTGGCGATCGCCTGTTGCTCAATCTCGTCCCACATCGTATCGATGGGGATAACATTGACATGTGGCTCGACAACCAAATTGCTAATTAACTTTTGCTGTGTGACGATAACCGGAGCTTGAGAGTCCTGCAACATGAAGCTGATGCGCTCTGGTGGAAAGTCTGGATCGAGGGGAACGTAAGCACCGCCTGCCTTGTGGATTCCTAGCAACGCCACCATCATTAAGAGCGATCGCTCTACGTGCAACCCTACGAGAACATCGGGACCTACGCCTTGTTGTTGTAAATAACGAGCTAGTTGATTGGCTTTGGCATTCAACTCTGCGTATGTCAAATGTCGATCTTCAAAAATTGCAGCAACCCCTTTTGGATTTTGTACTACCTGCTGCTCAAATAACTGATGGATGCATTTATCTCGGGGATAGTCTGTCTGAGTATTATTCAATTCTACAAGTAGCTGCTGTTGCTCTTGTGGATTTAATAGAGATAATTCAGAAATGGGCTGTTGTGCGTTAGCAACTATACTTGCTAGTAAAGTCTGAAAATGACCGTTCATCCGTTCAATTGTGTCTGAATCAAATAAACTAGCGTTATATAACCACCTTCCCCTTAATCCATTACTATTTTGTTCTATCAATAAAGCTAGATCCGCCTTTGCTGTGTTATCTTCTATTCCCCAAAGACTTGTAGCTAAGCTAGAAAGTTCGATGTCTTGTAAAAAAACATTTTCGTTAAAGGTCAATGTTACCTGGAATAGAGGTGAATAACTTGGATCTACCTCCATCTGTAATTTTGATATCAAGACTGAGAGAGGTACAATTTGATGATTTTGTGCTGACAAAATAACTGCTCGTACTCGCTCTAGTAGTTGCTGAAAACTAGGGTTTCCAGACAAATTTGTGCGAAGAACTAGAGCATTAATAAAAGTTAAGTCTATTGATGAATAATTCTGTTTAACAACAGGGGAACCTACTACGATATCTTCCGTACCTGTATAGCGGTAAAGCAAAGTATTCAATGCCGCTAATAAAGTTGTAAATAAGGTGACACCTTCCTGTCTGCTGAACAAGCTGAGTGCGGTTGTTAGTTTCCGAGACAGCACAAACGATTGAGAACTACCTCGATAAGTTCGATCTGTGCGTCGCGGTCGATCTGTAGGGAGTGATAACAAAGGTGGTAAACCTGCTAATTGTTGTTTCCAGTAGGTGAGAGAAGACTGGATCGAAACCGATTGCTCAAAATCTTTTTTAGTGAACATAATACTTTCTTTACTATGTTGTTTACTTGGTCTGTCTATTTTTAAAATGCTGTATTAAAATGAAAAATTTACGAAGTTCGGGTATAATCGAAAGTGGGACTTAGACATTTATTTATTGCTTGTCACTCGGTGCTTGTTGCTCTGTACGCTACTTATAACAGTATGCAAACCGATTGTTAGCGATCGCGTTCAGGAATATGTATAACTTGATGTATGCGTTGTATGTTTTCTGCTCAAACAGTAAGAATAGGATGCGCGATCGCCCGTATTCGGCAACATTAGGAAGTATCAACTCTTTTGACTTCAGCTACTCAACTTAACTTTCAGCACGAATGGTTTAGCATAAAAGCAAGTGGGACTTCAAAGGTTTGTTAATGGTTCGCGCCCAACCTTCGCTAGAATTTATTCCTCCAGCTCTCAATCCCTTTGTTCTGCGGGGAACTCAACTGCTGTTACCTGTCCTGCTACGATCGCAAACAGCGATTACTCACATTCAAGCAGAGAATACAGAAGTGTTAGTCGATCTTTATCGCGCTTTTGGGGCTGGTAAAACTCGTTTTATCATGGCGTTCCGGCATCCCAGCCCTGACGATCCATTTTGTATGGCATACCTGCTGCATCGTCTAGTCCCACAGGTAGCACGCCAACAGCAAATATCGCTGCCACGTCCAATTCACGCACATTTTCTCTACGATCGCGGTATTCCTTTGTGGGCGGGAGCGCATGTGAGTTGGTTATTTTCCAACTTGGGTGGCATTCCCATTCATCGAGGCAAGGTCGATCGGCTCGGGTTGCGAACAGCTCGAAATTTGTTCGTCAACGGCAGTTTTCCCATGGCAGTCGCTCCAGAAGGAGCCACTAACGGACACGGTGAAATAGTTAGTCCTTTGGAACCTGGAATCGCTCAGTTAGGATTTTGGGGCGTTGAAGATTTGCTGAAGGCTGGACGCGCCGAACAAGTTTTCATCGTGCCAATTGGAATTAAGTATTCCTACGTTCAACCTGCTTGGCAACCTATAGAAAAGTTATTGAGCGAATTGGAAGCAGATAGTGGTTTGAAGCAAGGGGGGGGAAAAGAAAAAATTGCCTCAATGGATGAAGCCCTGCTCTACCAACGACTTTATCGATTAGGCGAACACCTGCTGTCCTTGATGGAAGAATTTTACACTCGGTTTTACCGTCAAACATTGCCAATTTCAGTTAATGCAATTGCTACCGATACAGTGTCAGTAGAAAATACTTCAGGATTAAAACGATCTAGTTCCGAACGAGATTTTGCAGCGCGGTTGCAGGCACTCATGGATGCGGCATTGCAAGTAGCAGAGCAGTATTTCCACTTCCAACCTCAAGGTAGCACGATCGAACGCTGTCGTCGTTTGGAACAAGCGGGCTGGGATTGGATTTATCGAGAAGATATTAAGCAAGTAGAAGCCCTGTCTCCTGTAGAGCGAGGATTAGCCGATCGCATTGCCCAGGAAGCTAACCTGAGAATGTGGCACATGCGACTCGTAGAAAATTTTGTCGCCGTCACGGGCAAGTACGTTCGAGAGAAACCGACGATCGAGCGGTTTGCCGAAACAACTTTGTTAATGTGGGAAACGATCGCCCGAATTAAAGGTAGTAGTACCGTTCGTCGTCCTCGACTGGGTAAGCAATCAGTACAAATGACAGTAGGCGAACCAATTTCAGTTTCAGATCGTTGGCAAACATATCAAACTAGTCGTCGCAGTGCTAAGCAAGCTATTACAGATCTGACAAGAGATCTGCAAACTGCTTTAGAACAAACGATCTAACCTGCTGCTTAAATCTCCTCAAGGCGATCGCTCCTTCAATTTTTACTTTTTATTTCAACACGAGTCGTCTCTGAAAAATATCGGTAATTTAAAGATATATCTCTTCTAAAGTCAAGGAGGAGGAGATGGCAGAGCAAGACTCACATTCTAAGTTCTGGAATTCTGATTTTTGGGATAAATCTGTCCGAGCAACTCTAAGCCCGGTCATGCACAATCCCAGGCTGACACCAAAAATTTTATTTCTTTTGGCTGTAGTACCGTTTACCGTTGTTATCCTCGTGTGGGTGTTGACTCTGCTTGAGCAATAGAACCAGGTAAGTTACGAGCTTGGTTGGAGGCGATCGCCATGATGGGATTGGGACTATTTTGGTTTTTTGTGTTCTGCTTTATTGTTCTGATGGGCTTAGCACTTTTAGCGGAAGTCTTGTTCTACAACGAAGAGCAGCACTTTTGATAGCATGTCTAGGCGTTTAAGCCACGCTCCTATGCTTCTACGCCGCTGCGAAGCATTGTACCGTTTTATTTTTTTCGATTTACTGACAAATAACAGAGAAGCTGCGGGAATTTCTTTGACTACTCAGAGGAAACGGGGAAGCAAAGATCGCTTCTACTTGTGGAATTAATTCCTCCCACTCAATTGGCTTGTGGACTATTCCACTCACTAACTTCTGACATTCAACCGAAATAGAATCGCGACGACTAGGTGCAACTAGAATAACTGGTATGCGATCGTTGCGATAATTTTGACGCATACAGCGCGCGACTTCCATCCCATCTATTCCTGGCATCATCAGATCGAGTAAAACTAGGTCAGGCTTTGCTCGTTCTATCTGGGCGATCGCTGCTGCTCCCGAGTCTGCAAGTATAACTTCATAACCTTCAGCCTCCAAGATAACCTGGAGTAACAAGGCGTGGTCGTAAACGTCATCGCAGACAAGAATATTTTTAGTACCGTTCTTTTCAAAACGAGTAGATAAGTCCATCAGATGAAAATCTAGATAAATTTAATTTGTTAAAAACAGGCTTTATTAAACTACGGTCTTTGATATTTAAATTCCGCTATGATTCAATAGCTATAATTACTTACCAACAAAACTTAATATACCTCTTGTTCCAAAGCGATCTGAGGATAAATTAAGATTATTTTAATAATAGAGCGATGGAGCAGGGCGATCGCCACCTTGGGGTAGTAACCCAATTTTGGCAAATCAGCTCGTAACTATACTTAAAAAAATAAGTCCGCACCTGCGAACTTATCAACCTTCACTCAAATTGACTTTTTTAATTCATTGCTCTCACGGAAGGTCTATACGAATTGCAATAGGAACTTTTATGTCTACTATTTTTCCTATCTCACACTAGACTCTACATAAGTTTTCCGAGGGCTACGCGCTCCAACAACAGCACCAATCAGCGAGGCAATTAAACCCAGTAACGAACCAAATACGAACCACCACAAGCTTCTAGCAGTAGCATTAGCAATATCACGAGCTTGTTCTGCACTGATATTAGGTAGGTTTTGCGGATTAACCCCTTGGACTTGGTTAGATATGACTCCAGCCGCATTGGAAGCAGCAGAAGCTGCCAAACCAAAAGCTCCCGTGACTCCAGATGTTACTAGCCAAGAGCTAAGAGCTAAAGTAGTCGCCCAAAGAATTGCACCGTTAAGTAGAGCTGTACTGCGATTCATTGGTCCACAGCCACGAGCTGTCACCCAACCACCAATTAACAAAGAAATTAACAAACCAATAGCCGACCAAATTCCCACGTTACCAGCAACATCAGCAGCGTTTGTTCTTGGTGCGCCAGAACCCGCAATGCTGGTTGCGCCAATCGCTGCAAATAAAGCACTTAAAATCAACTGAGTTGCTATTGCAATTACGATACCTGAAATAATTGGACCCCAGCGAATGCGATCGTGGTAATCGACAACGGGAGTGTTGGTAACGGTGCGTTCAGAAACAGCATCGTTAGTTGGTCTATTGACGTATGCCATATTCTAATTTACTTCCTCGATCCCTTAGAACTTAATGCTTATTTCTTTTTATGTAATAGGGATGTATTTTTAAATTTAAATTGAAATCTATAACTTTGCTATCTATCAGTAGAAATATCCCTATAGAATTATTCAATTTTTCTATAAAAGATCTTGCTAGCAAGGCTTTGTGCTAGATTGCACAGTGCATTTGGGCAAGAATATTGACTTATATGAAAGTAAGTCGCGACGTAGTTTTAATTCCCCACTTCAGTACGTATTTCGATTGATACGGTAGCAGTTACTACTTCTATCGCTGGCAGGATGGCTTACCCCAATTATTGAATCATGATGAACGAAATATTGCAGTTGCGTTGTTGAGGCAATCTGTTTGTAAATAGTGTTGCAAACATTGCTCAAACAAGAATTTTTCCAACAGCGCGAATTTACAAAACTGCTATATCCCTCGGTACAGTCTAGCTAGATCGGGAGAAACAGAAAGTCTATGGAAAAAATCCACCCCCGCCGGAAGTGGACGCAGATAATGGCACTGGTGTTAACGGCATTACTGACATTGCCAATTCTTAATGCTTGTGGTGGCAGTCCGAACACGTCTGCACCTCCGCCTCCTGTTGCAGATAATGTTGGTAGAACGCAAACCTATCCTTCAAACCAACCCCAAGCAAGAAAGGGACTGTCTACAGGACAAAAAATCGCGATTTTGGGTGGGGCTGCTGCACTCTACTACATCTACAATCAGCATAAAAATAGGAAAGGACAAGGACCGCAAGGACAATACTACCTTTCCAAAAACGGGAGAATTTATTATCGCGATGCTCAAGGTCGTCCTCATTGGGTCACGCCGCCACCAGAGGGAATTCGAGTTCCAGAATCGGAGGCGAGGCAGTACCGCGACTTCCAAGGATATAACAACAGATCGACGGGTCGCGATTTGACCGACTTGCAGCCAGCGCCAGCATTGTGACACTCGCGGCAGCAAAGGTATAGAACAGCAAGTGAAATAAAACAGTAGGAAGGAAAAATGAACTTTTTACAAAATATGTTTGGCGGTCAGGATGGAGAGCGAGACTACAGAGACTTCGTGAATCGATACGAACAGGGTTTACCGCACGAAGGCTATTCAGACGACGAAGTTTATAATCGATATCAACAAGTATCCAGACACGTACCTCCTGATATTTACCAAGAGTCCGCACAAGAAGCCTTTAGCCGCATGTCTCCGCAAGAACGGATGCAGTTTGGTCAATATCTTCAGCAGCAGGCGCGGGGGCAAAACTACGATTTTCCCGACCTTAACCAAGATGGCATAGACGATCGCCTCCAAGACCCCAACTATCTCGCCCGCGCAACGGGTAATATTCATCAGCAACAACCAGACCTACTCGGTCAGCTAATGGGTGGTGCTACGGGAGCTATGATGGGTGGTCAAAGAGGTGGTAACTTATTTAGCAATCCATTAGCAAAAGCAGCGATGGCTGGGATTGCAGCGATTGCTGCCAAGAAGATGATGGGTGGTGGTAGATCGGCAGATTACGGACAGTACGGGAACGTTCGCCCCGCTAGCGAAGACCCCTACGGCGATCCAGCGGATTACGGGCAGTACGGGAACGTTCGTCCCGCTAGCGAAGACCCCTACGGCGACCCCGCAGATCGCCGAGGATTGTGGTAGTAACATCACGTCCGTTCAAATAACCATATCACCGTAGGGGCGGGTTTTCATAGAGATTTTCAGACATAGTACCAATATCTCAATAAACCCGCCCTTACAGAATTTACGGTCAATCAACCGGATATGAGATAAATCGTAGGGGCGGGTTTTCACAGAGATTTTCAGACATAGTACCAATATCTCAATAAACCCGCCCTTACAAAATTTAGGGTCAATCAACCGAATATGAGATAACAAGCCAAATTTTAGATAATCGAGTAGATGGCGATCGCATCATATTTTCTCCCTTTTGTATTGCTAAAGCCGCCACACATGACGTATTGTTCTCCCAGTTAGTAACCATCTACTACAAGCGGTTTTTGCTCGTCGAGCAGTTTTTGTAATAACTGAATACCTGTCGGAGTCCAATAGTACCTTTTTCTTGCATCGGTGTGATAGTGAATGTCGATCGCAAAGTCGGAGGCATGTTTGGCTTTGGTTTTGGTCAGCCATTCTGGTGAAACTCCTAGACGACGACTGACTTCTTTTGTTGGTAAAGAGTTTGCCGGAATATCAGATAATTTTTTTTGTGATTTCAAACTTTTTTCTGATTTTAGACAACATAATTGCTCGATTCCCGCTTCCATCCAATGCACGATTCCCGCTGTATCTTTGTAGTAGTGAATGTCAGCTAAGAATCGGTCTGGATGCTGGTAGCGTTGAGCGTGACACCAACTCAAAGAACACCCCAGTTGGGCGGCGACTTGGGCAGTTGTTTGGGTTTTTGGCTGGGACGGTTGTAACTGGACGGAGGTTTGAGCGCAATCGATTTTAGGAACAGATGGATTTGCTAATTCAGTTGATGCAGTAGTAACGTAACTCAAGTCAGAAATTTTGCTTTCCTCTTGTCCTCCATTGCGTTTATCGATGATTTTTGGTTGATGAATGATAGGGTTTGTTGGAATTTGAACTCGATTTATTTGTTTCAACCGATTGAATATAGGTGCGATCGCCTGCACAATTGTTGACTTCAAGTTTTGCAACTGCAAGCCTAAATTTCTCAAAAGTGAATGACAGGCTTTCAAGAAATTATCTTTTGTACTATTTAACCAGTTCAGAAGTTTCTCTGTTTTTTGCTTCACCAAAGTTCCAAACTGAGTAGGAATTGACGATATTTTTGTATTACTGTTATGAATTGAACTAACTGGTTTGATGTATTTTGTATAGTCTGACTTAAGCGATCGCGGGTCCCATCCTCCTATCTTTTTTGGAGATGTAGCTAAAGGCTGAACTGGTTGAATTTCACTTGAAAGCGCAGTTATTTTCACTACTGTTTCTAATCGATCTTCTCCTTGCGCTTCAGGAGATTCTCCCACTGCTAACAAAGGGCGATCGATCGCCCGAGCGACTCCAGGAGATGCTCTCATAGCCCCCCTTTTTAAGGGGAGCCACTTGCGTGCGGAGGTGTCCTCCGTTGAGCAAAGTGGCGTGGGTTGGGGGGATCTTTCCTTCAACCAAGAAACAATCGAATTGAGCAGTTGACTAGAACTAGAATGCCGCTCGACTGAATTTTTATGATGCGATTCTACCCACTGTTCGGTGGAGAGAACTGTTTCTAAACTGGGGATATTTTTAAACTCTTTAAATCGGCAAATCTGCTTCATCTTTCTTGTCAATTCTGGAATCGGATCGCAGAATTGAGCTAAATATTTGAAAATATCCCCTGTATCAGGATTTTGAAAATCTGACCGTGAAAATAGCAACCCTTCTCTAGCATCTAGTTGATAAACTTCCCAAAGTTTTTTATCTTCTGCCAAAGCCAAAATAGATAAATAGATTGCTAATTGAGGGAAAAAATCAATTTCCAAACATCTTTTTTCTAAAGATTTTCGCAAAGGGTGTTGGTAATCAGACAATCCTTTGATATTATCATCAACTGAGTGGCGATCTTCTGAAAAGTAGAGACTGTCATAATCAATGAGTTTGAGCGAAAACTGTTGAAAAGATTTAACTACCAAAACATTACCATGTTGCAGATCGCCGTGAGCAATACCAGCATCGTATAAGTTTTTACATAATTCACGCCATCGCTCTGCCAAAGAGAGTAAAACATTTCTTTTCCCAAGATTTGCTTTAATAAACTTTTTTAAATTTTCCCCTTCTACCCATTCCATTTTCAAGATTGGGTAGCAATCGCCTTGTACTCTAATTCCTGCTTCTAAAAAGGTAGAATCTACAAAATAATTTCGACATGAACTATTTTTTAATCGGGTTAAAGCCTGTTTATAGTGATTTTTGACCTCAAAGTTACTCCGGTAGAAACATCTCACTGCCCAAAGTTTGCGAGGTGATGAAGTTTCAAATTTAAAAGCGATCGCGAAACTTCCAGCCGCCGACCAAATATCTTTAGTTCCATCAGGCTTAATTCTTTCTACGGCTTTTCCCGCGACCAAGCTTGCATCCAAATCGCGCTCAATTTTGGTTTGAGGATCTTTTTTACGAAAGGCAAATTGAGGATTGCGAATTGCGCTACAGTATTCCGAACGACTGGGATATTTCATAATTCAGTTGTCAGTTATCAGTTATCAGTGACTAGTGGCTGGTGACTAGCGACTAGCTGAAGAATTCTACTACTAGCCACTAGCCGCTAGCTACTCACTTTTATTACTACTAATGTCGTATCATCATTTTTAATCAGTTTTTGTTGTCTGAGTTTGTTGATAAAGCGATAGAAATCCTGCTGTTGGTGAAATTGAAACGCTTTTTTCCAGTCTTCTCCTTGGGCTTCATAATCTGATATAAGCCATTGAGATAAGGCATCTGTTGCTAGTAAAAAGATATCTCCGTACTCATACCATCCTGCGGCAAATTGAGGCGGAAATGAAGTGTATTCCGGTAAACTTTCAAAACAGAGCGTTGTGCCTTTAAAATCTCGTGCAGCGGTCAGAGGGAAGGTGAGTAGATTGTCAGTTTCCTGCTCTAGTTTGAATAAACAAGTATCTCCTACGGCTACAGCTTGCCATTGATTTTTGGCATAATGCTCTAAGTTTTGTAGCTCTAAGTTTTGTAGTTGCAACCCCAAAAAAGTAGCTGAGCCGCGATTTTTAATTTCTGAGCCTCCTTGCCACCATTTACGATTAGGAGATTGAAGTTTAGTTAAGTAATATTGTCGCCAAATTTCTTGAGATGGCTGCAACCAATCCTCATGCGATCGCCGGATACTCTCAATCGGGTTTTCTGCTACATGACAAAAAGATTTGACGAGAATCTCCGCCCATTTTTGCGGGTATAGCGAAGTACTAGCCCCGTCTGCTAGAGCTACTAAACTACCATCGGGGCTGTTCTCAAAGCGATCTTGAATGTTTTGCTCTAGTTCGCCAACTTTAGGTAGAGAGAAATAGCGGATTTCATAAGACATTGAATTTAGGTAGATAATCTACCCGCGAAATTCTGCTTTTGTTCCTATTTCTAATAGTTGAATCAGGGTTTCGAGTTTGGCATTATACACAAAACCTTTAGCATATGGAGTTGGATTCAACCCAGATGCCGCAGCTCGTTCGAGCATATTTGGGGGCAATTCGCTAGAAGTTTCAAATAAAAATTGAGCGTAACTATCTCCCTTGGGTAACTGGGTGGGAGCAGCGGGAAGGACGACTTCTTGTGCTGCATTGCCAGAGATATGAGCGTTGAGTAACAAAGTCTTGCCATCATCCGTTTCTAGTCCAGCGAGTGCCTCAGCTGCTTTGCGGGTTGTGGGTAAGGAGTCGGCTTCACCATCGGTAATATTAATTACAACAGGGGGAAAGCTAGAGGGATGCGTTTCAATCCAGTCTTGGACTAATTGATGCGCCATTTCAAATGCTTCTGTCATAGGAGTTTCTCCCACCGCCGCAGGTTCGATCCAGATCGGAAATTGGTCGTCGATTTCTACTAATCCGCCTGCTCCATCCGATACTTTTCTTTTGATAGTTTCGACTCGCAAGCAATTTTCAGTCAGTTCTTGAATGGTGACAACTGGTTTCGCGGCTAATGTTCCCGAAAAAGCATTGACGGCTGCATCTTTTAGCTTGCCATAGCCCAATACTGAGATGTCGCAGCTATTTTTAATGTCCTCGCCATCAGTACAAGCTAAGACTGTCTCGCGCAATACCCGATTCACAGCCTTAGCGCATTCTTTCGATTTCGTGCCTGCGGAACCAAACGGATAGCACATAGAGAAAGATTGATCGATCAGGATGACTAGGTATCCCGGCGTGGCGCGACTAATTTCTTGGGTGTAAGACATAGCAGTTAAGTCCCAAAGATTTGTGGGAGCGATTATACAAAATCTCCCAACTTGGCTAAATGACTGACTGCGCCTGGTAGATTAGTGTTGGCGATCTAAAATCTCTTTTTGGCGATCGCAAAGTTTTAAAGTTGTATTGCCAATAATTAACAACTCAATTACATATATTCACAGGAGATTCATTCTATGCAAAAAATTCGCATCGGTAACGGCTACGACATCCACCAACTAACTACAGAACGCCGTTTAATTTTGGGAGGGGTAGAAATTCCGCATGAATTGGGATTGTTAGGACATAGCGATGCTGACGTACTCACCCATGCAATTATGGATGCCATGCTGGGGGCGCTGAGTCTGGGAGATATTGGCTTGTATTTCCCCCCGTCCGATCCGCAATGGAAAGGTGCAGATAGTTTGGTACTGCTGAGTAAAGTCAACCAATTGATTCAAGAAAGGGGTTGGCAAATTGGTAATATCGATTCCGTAGTCGTAGCAGAACGCCCAAAACTAAAACCTCATATTACAGCCATGCGCGATCGCCTTGCCACCGTTCTGCAAGTGGAGCCAGAACAAATCGGCATCAAAGCGACTACCAACGAAAAATTAGGTCCCGAAGGACGCGAGGAAGGGATCTGCGCCTATGCTGTGGCTTTACTGGTGCAGTAAGGCAGAAGTCAAAAGTCAAAAGTTAAAAGTCAAAACTCAAAAGTAATTCTCCCTGGTCCCTGCTCCCTACTCCCTGCTCTCTGTCAACGCTCCACCACAACTGGAACCGCTCCCAGCCGTGCAGCCGTAACAATAGGGTGCGGTTTGAATTTCATCGATTACGTCTAAAGTCCCTGCTGCCAAAATTTTCGCTACTGTTAAAGTTTCCCCAGCACGAGTTTTGGCAGGTAAATTCATCATTTGATTAAAATCACAGTCGTAGATATTCCCTAAATAATCTACAGAAAGTTCGTCCCGACACATTAAGTGTTCGACTGTATTCGGATTAAAATTAGACTCTAGAAATTCCAAGTATGAAGCGTACAGTTTTTTTCTTTGTAGGTGTAGCAGCGTGCGCCCTACTGGTAAATTAGTAATTGTAAATAAGTTATTGAATGTGATTCCAAAATGTTCTTGCAAAAAGATTTTATAATCCTTTTCTAGCTTATGTTGGTCGGGAGTCAGAGAGAAGCGATCGCTGACTGGTAGTTGAGGATTATATACCAAGTCGAGAATTAATTCAGGCTCTTTACCATAACCCAACCGATTTAGGGTTTGTATTGCTGCGATCGAAGCGTCGAAAACTCCTTGTCCTCGCATTTTATCCACATTGGTAGCCATATAGCAGGGGAGTGAAGCAACGATTCTCGTTTGATGTCGAGTGCAATATTCTGGCAAATCTTCAAAACCAGGTTCAAAGTAAATCGTTAAATTAGATCTAACAATAACTTGCTTACCATGTTGGCGTGCGGCTTCAACTATAGGTTTAAAACCGTAATTCATTTCTGGAGCGCCACCAGTTAAATCAACAATTTGAATTTCAGGAAATCGTTCGATAACTTGAATTAATTGACTGCAAATTACGGGTGAAAGTTCCTCTGTTCGTTTTGGACTTGCCTCAACATGACAATGAGTGCAAGCCAGGTTACAGCGCTTACCTAAATTTATTTGTAAAACTTTGATTTGACTTTTAGTTAAAGGCGTTTTTAATTTACGGGCGAAAGGTGTAATTGATGTTTGAATCATGATTTGATCGGTACTTTTCTTTTGCGATCGATAGTCAATGGTCAATTTTCGATTCATCTCAACCATCAACCATCAACCATCAACTATTAACTATTAACTAACAACATCCGCCCCCAGTATAGTGCCAAGTTGAATTAGTCACTATAACTTCAGTTGGCATCAAAGCAGCGAGTTTGGCTGCTGTTTTATCGCAGACTGCGGCTGGAATTCCTTGTTGAAGTACGTGTCCGGCTGAGTCATCAAAAAAGGATTCTGTACCAGCATAAATGGCTGTTTTTCCTGTAAAAATACAGGCTCCATCATCTGGGATTGGCACTTTGAAAGATACAGAATCGAGGCTTTCTAAAAGCAAATTTTCTTCCAGGTTGTATGTATGACAATCTAACAACCGATAGGGACGACGCGCCCGAATTTCAACTTGTCCAAAACCAGCATCTACGATCGTCTGAGTATACTCATCATATGTAAGTGCGCCTGACAGACACATCGCCCGCAGTCTTTCATCTTGTTGCAGGTGTACTGGAATCGGACGAGTGGCGATTGGATCGCTCATTTGCAAGCGTCCGCCTGGTTTTAGCACTCGCCAAGCTTCTTTTAAGGCAAGAGTTAAATCATCTGGCTCAAATATATTAAACAGACAGTTCTGCGCTACTACATCCACAGAGGTATCTGGTACGGGAAGATTAAAAGCATCACCTGCCCGAATTTCGACGAAACTAGGATCGAACCAAGGATTTTCTGTCACAGCAGCTTGTAGGTTCCGTGTAGCTGCTTCGCGCATGGCTGCAACTGGATCGACAGCAATCACAGCACCAGGACGGCGAGAAAAATAAGCGAATTGTAATGCCTCTAAACCACCACCAACGCCTACATATAGTACTGTCGGCTGGTTAGCTAGTTCGGTAGGGTGGACAGTTGTACCGCAACCGTAGTTCATTTCCTGCATTGCCAGGGGAATTTTGAGTCCGGGTAGTTGCAGGGGACTGCTTTGCACGCAGCATAGACCGATTTGGGGTGTTTCTGCGACTTCGGAGTAAAACTTTGCTGTTGTCTCTAAATAACTCATTGTCAGCTGGAGTAAAATGCCGAGATGAATATGGCGTATTCTTTGGCACTGTGTTCTACTCTAGCGGATTTTTACTCTCGCGAATCCTCATAAAGAAGTAGCGGTTGACATCTTGACGCAGCAGAGATAAGCTGGCGATCGCCCAAGCACAGAAGTTAGAGAAAATCCGTGTCAAAGCGATCGATTTTTTGTTGCTTGTTCTAAAAAATGACGCACGCCTTCGCTCATTTGTAATAAATTAGGTTCGATTTTTTTACCTAAAAAATCCTCAACCACATGGGCTATAGTCCCAGTCAGAAACCAAGGCACTCCCTTCATCTGATGCGGATCGATACTCATTGCTCCCCGACTCTGAATTAAAGTTGTATCGCCCTCAGCAATGAATTGATTTTTCCCACCACAATGTACGGCTTCTGTGAAAGCATGAGTTTTGATTTGCCATTCCAGCGTCAGATTTGATTCATCCCAGGTATTGTATTCCGTCCAAGACAGCATATCTTCGCTGAGAATTGCTCTAGCTGCGGCAGGAATTTCACCGCCACCATGCCATTCATTTATGGTGTAAACTTTGCCATTTTCTTCGCGCCGAGATTTGATTTGAACCGATCGCACGTTGTGCATGTAGGGAATGAGATCGTTCAGCTTATCTCGGTATGTAGCATAGACAAGGTGACATGGAAAAGGAATGCGGGTATCAGCCGAAATATTTGTCATTTAGTTTAAAGTTTCTTAAATTCAGTTACAACTAATCCTAAAGATTGTCAAAAAGCGATCGCCTTTTTACAATCCGCCAGAGAATTAGCTAACTGAGTATAACCCCTGGTGTAACCCTGAAACTACAGTTTTGTCTCCTTGATAATTTACGCACTTGAAGCTTCAGATCTCGATCCCCCCTAACTTCCATGAAAAAGGGGGGAATTTAAAGCCCTGTTTTTATCTCAGTTGGGAGATCTCTTTTAAATTACTTGAATGACTCTAGTTGATCGACTCGCAACCAAATATTCGGAGTTGGTACATGTCCAAATACGACTAACGCATAGTCACCTTTAATATCTAAAACCTCTCCTTTGGTTTCAAAAATATAGCTGGGAAAGCGAGAATCGCTAGCTTGTGCTTCTAGGCTATTTTCTAGCTGTTCGCGCACGGCACGAACCATATCCCCTCTTTTAATCGCCATATGCTGCTCTTTCAGATTGCTAAACTATTTCTTTTCGCATTTTACAGTTATCAGGGAGCAGGGAGCAGGGAGTAGGGAGTAGGGAGCAGGGAATAAGAAATAGGGAATAGGGAATTGATATTAATTCCCTATTCCGAATTCCGAATTCCGAATTCCCTCGCCCCTCATTTCTGGCATTGCGGACAGAAGTGAGCCGATCGCCCAGCTAAACGTAGTTTTAGTATGGGAGTATTGCAGATGCGGCAGGGTTTGCCCGATCGGTTATAAACCCAAGCTACACCGCCATAATTACCGTTAACGCCTTGAACGTTGAGAAAATTACTAAAAGTCGTGCCACCAGCGTTGATACTCGCTTCTAACACTTCAAGAATGGCGGTTCGCAGGCGCGATATTTGTGGCGATCGCAAATCCGCACATAAGGTCTGGGGTTGCACGCCAGCGCGAAACAGCGCTTCATCAGCGTAGATGTTACCGATTCCTGCAACGATTGATTGGTCTAATAAGGCATTTTTGATCGGACGACGGCGATCGCGCAATTTTGTCGCAAAATATTCCACAGAAAAATCTGAAGAAAACGGATCGGGACCCAATGTTGCTAATCCCGTCACGACTGATTCAACCGCTCGTTCTGGAGGAACCCACCACATCTGTCCGAAAGTGCGTTGATCGACGAAGCGCAATTCCCAATTCTCAGCCAAAAACAATCGGACTCGCGTATGTTTGTGTAAAGGCTCGTCCTGTGGAAGCCATAACAGCTGTCCAGTCATTCGTAAGTGAACACCAAGAAATTCGGAATTCGGAATTCGGAATTCGGAATTTGGGATTAGTTGTGACTTGCGACTTGCGACTTGCGACTTGCAACTTGGAATTGCTCCCTGCTCCCTGCTCCCTTTGACTAACTCTGCCAGCAGATACTTCCCGCGTCGATGCCATTGGGCGATCGCTTTTCCCGAGATCCCGTTGAGAAAATCTGCCACAGAAAACGGGTAGGCGATGGTGCGATCGAGCAACACATCCCCACCCGTAATTTCTCGATTCAGGGTGACTTGATTTGCACCCCGTCGAACTGTTTCTACCTCTGGCAATTCAGGCACGATTTATCGTTTTTCAGTTCCCTGATTGCCACCACCTTCTACCAGTGGATCGCTACTACCGGATTCTTGTACGGCAGCACCTTTAGCTGTAGATTGTCCAGCTTGTCCTGTTTTGCGGATATCTTCCTGAATTGGAGTTTGCTGACCACCAGAAGCCACAGGCGTAGCCTTCTTCGCTTTAGCTTTTGGTTTTTCTATTTCTAGAAGTTCAAAATCAGCAAAGTTGTTAGTATTTACGCCAGCATAGTTCACTTTATCAAAGCGAACGATGACTGGATACTTGATGCCGCTTTTGTCAACAGAAGCAACAAGACCAACATCTTGATACCAGTAGGATTCTCTTCTTAAGATCCGCACCTTAGAACCACGTTCAACCATGAGTATCTTCCCTGTTATAGATAATTGCTAATCGAGCGGGTTAATAGCATCAAGATACAATGTTTTGGTAATCTCACAATCAACTGTTAAGTTATTTATCTAAAGCGGTCATTGGTCATTCGTGAGTGACTAGTCACCAGCCACTAGTCACTAGTCACTAATAACTAATTCCCGCCAGCGAACTTGGACGAAGTGGGCAGTGCGTCCGGTTTCGTCGCGAACATCTGCGATATTAACTATTTCCAAATTGAAGGGGATAGCTGTCGTGACATGGCGCTGTGCTAGCATTCCCAGTTCGGGAGTTAAATTGGCGGCGGCTGTTGCTGCTACTCCTAACCCCAACATCTGCTCGATCGGCGATCGCGGTAACAACAGATGCATACCCATGACTAGTCCCAAGCCTAGCAACAATCCTACCGACACATTCGTACCGCAACGGGGATGCAAGGCTAAATTCCACTCTCCATTGGTAAGACGCTGAAGGGCAGCCAGCACTGCCCGCTGTAGTTTGATTTTATTCACCTGACCGTAAATGTAAAAGCCTCGTTCAGTAGATAGACCGCCTAACGATTCGTTGTCTGTTTGCTGGGACGAAAAACGAGGATATGGCGATCGCCCTGACTGGCTTAAGAGCCAAACTGTAGCGTGTTCTAGTGCATGAACTTGCCTCAGCATCAACAGTTCTTTCAACCCGGGAACAAAGGGAAGATGCTTGACTAAATCCGCGTCTTGGGTAGGTTGAGGAATATTCTCCCCAAAATTGAACCAAGGGATTAACGATTCAAAAACGTTGTCTGGGGCGAAATTGTTCATACCAACACCGCTAGTAGCAGCCCGATCGGAGACTTTTCTCTTAATCTAGCGCTTACTACTTTAAAGCAGTCGAGCCGCGAAATTTCGCGACTCGACTATTGTTAGAAAATTTAATTGCTAGAAAACTTCGCGATCGCCACTCACGGGTAAAGGGCAGCAGTTAACATCGTTAAGACAGACTTTTCCCCACTGTAAAGCCCATCGTACCAAAGATACGCGATTTTCTGTAGCTGTTTTGGTCAAAATATTACTAATGTGATTGTCAACAGTACGCTTGCTGATTTCCAACTTTTCTGCTATTTCCTGATTGGTCAAGCCAGCAGCTACCAAATCGATGATTTGTAGCTCTCTTTCTGACAGGGAAACAGGGTTTTGAGACTCGCCACCAGCCATGAAGTATTTTTTCCTTAGTAGATCTACTCACGCTCCTCTTTCAATTCTAGAGGATTCTTCTAGTGACGATCCTCTATCGTTTTAGAAGTTTGACTAGTATTTTTGCTCTATAAGCTGACATTGGAGCAAAAAGAGAACTGTAATAAATTTAGTAAAGCTTAATTAAGTAATATTTGTTACTTAAAGAAGAAGTAGTGAGTGGCTAGCGGCTAGTGGCTGGTAGAACCAGATTCTTAGTTTCGGTCTAGTCACTAGTCACCAGTCACTAGCCACTGATAACTGACAACTGTTTCTGTTGTAGGGTAATGGTAAAGTCGTACATTCATTAAATGCTGGCTGGAATGAGTAATTCTCGCGTGCTGTGCTTGGGTGAAATTCTGTTCGATCTGATTGCCGATCAACTAGGGCGATCGCTCGAACAAGTTGAGTCTTGGACACCCTATCCTGGTGGCGCACCTGCTAATGTCGCCTGTGCTTTGGTCAAGCTCGGTACAACTTCTAGTTTCATTGGCTGTGTGGGTAAAGATGAACCAGGAAATACCTTAGTAGAGTTACTGCAAACTGTAGGAGTCGATACAACGGGGATTCAACGCCATCCCACAGCACCAACAAGGCAAATCTATGTTACCCGCACTGAGTCGGGCGATCGCATTTTTGCAGGTTTTGCCGACTACGACACGGCAGAATTTGCCGATACGCATCTACAAGCGTCTGCTTTGCCTGTATCCCTATTTGAGGACGCTGATTTTCTCGTACTGGGAACTTTAGAACTTGCTTATCCCGAGAGTGGTGCTAGCGTCCGTCGCGCTTTACAACTCGCAGACCAATACAACGCCAAAATTTTGCTAGATGTCAACTGGCGACCTGTATTTTGGCAAGATCCCGATAAAGCTGTAGCAACAATCTTAGAAATCGTACCGCAAGTCGATTTTCTCAAACTTTCCAAAGAAGAAGCACTCTTGCTGTTCCAAACAGCCGATCCAGGAGCGATCGCCTATCGCCTCAATACCGTCGAAGGAGTGCTGATCACGGATGGAGAAAATGGTTGCGCTTACTGCTTGTCTGAAAATGAAGGCAAAGCCCCTAGTTTTTCCGTGCCTGTCGTCGAAACCACTGGTGCGGGTGACAGCTTTGTAGCTGGCTTCGTCCACCAGTTATGTCAACGGGGTATTCACAGCCTCGCTGATGCCGCAATTGCCAAACAGGTTGTCACCTATGCTAGTGCGGCAGGGGCGCTGACGACAACCAAACCAGGCGCGATCGCCGCCCAACCCACCGCCGCAGAAGTGGAAGCTTTTTTAACAAGGAATGAGGAGTAAGAAAGTGGTGTGGGGAGAATTCGGAATTCGGAATTCGGAATTCGGAATTAATTGCGAGTTGTGAATTGCGAATTGTCTTGCTCCCTCAGCTCCCTCAGCTCTCTTCCCCTGCTCCCTTCCTCAAGGATTTGGCGCTGACTGAGTGTTGCCTGGGGAAGAAGGGGTTGGGAAGGAAGGATTTTGCTGGCTGGTGGGAGCAGATGTTTGTGGAGCAACACTGCTAGAACCATTGCGAGGAGAAGCATTCATGCCATTACTATTACCACCCAAGCCGCTAGGAGCGATCGCGCTTTGACTGGGAATTGCTGAGGTATTACCAGGAAGGTTTGTCGCGTTGGAATTAGCGCCTGTCGTTCCATTACCGCTATTCGGGCTGAAGGGGTTGAGATAGGTAAAGTTGTTGCCTTTAGCAGGTTCGAGATTAGATAATCGGGACGATGATGAAGATGTAGACGAGCCACCAGCACCACGACCGTAGGCAGTTGATAAATTACTACTACTGCCAGGACTAGCACTATAGGGACTGTTGCTGATGCTAGTAGGAGACTGGTATCGACCCATTGTCGATTGAGAGTAAGGGTTGTCTACATTATTGGATAAAGAATCGTTCAACGACGCAGGCGATCGCCGTTGATTTGCGACTCTTTCATCTAGCGGATCTGTGGTATCTAGAGTACTACTACCACCGCTACTAGAGGAGTTTGTACTAGTTCCACCAAAAGCAGAGTCGCTACCCAATCCAGTTCCAGCACTGCTATCAGCAGGGAGATCGATGGGATTTGCAGTGTCAAGGGGTGCGACTTGACTCGGTTCGGCGTTGTTTTCCCCTGAAGGATTTTGTCCGCCGTTTGGATTACCAACAGCACCACCTGTACTCACAGCAGGTGGACGAGATGGCTGTAGCGATAATAAAGGAATGCACAGCAAGACTCCACCACCTAAAACTGCCGCGATCGCCATCACAATCTTTTGCTGCGGACTCAAATAATTATAGGTTCTAACTAAATTTCGCAAATTCATTGTAATTTTTCCTGATAACGGTAATGGGTAATGGGTAATAGGCAAGAAGTAAGTAGTAAGAGGTAAGAGACAGAATCTTAACTTACGACTTACGACTTACAACTTACGACTTACAAAAACTCTCTCGGATCGGTGACGTAACCCGTCAAGGCAGAAGCGGCGGCGGTGTAGGGGGAAGCGAGATAAATTTGTGCTGACTTATCACCCATGCGACCAGGGAAATTACGATTAGTCGTAGAAACGCAAACCTCTGGCTTGTTCATCCGCCCGAAAGTATCTTTTGGTCCCCCTAAACATGCTGCGCAGGAGGGCGCAGTGGGTTCGATACATCCAGCTTGCAGGAAGATTTCTGATAGAGTCTGCCCTTCGTATTTGAGTGTAAACAAGTCGTTGTAAACTTTTTGCGTCGCAGGTACGAGGTAGGTAGGTACTTTGACTTGCTGTCCTTTGAGAATATGGGCGGCGTGGATAAAGTCTTCAGTTTTACCCCCTGTGCAGGAACCAATGTACACGCGATCGATCTTGACATCGCTGCATTCTCGTGCCAAGGCGCGATTATCTGGAGAGTGGGGTTGAGCGACAACTGGCTCTAACTGCGAGACATCGTAACGGCGATCGCTGTAGAATTTGGCATCGGAGTCGGTGTAGACTGGCTCGAATGGTTTATCGGTACGGGCGCGGACGTACTCGAAAGTGGTATCATCAGCCGCGATCGTCCCATTTTTACCCCCAGCTTCGATCGCCATATTACACAGGGTCATGCGGTCTTCCATTGTCATGCGGCTGACGGTTTCCCCAGCAAATTCCATCGTCCGATAGTTGGCTCCAGCAACGCTAATATCGCCAATAATGTGCAAAATCAGGTCTTTTGCCAATAAGTAATTGGGCATTTCGCCATCGAGGACGAATCGCATTGTGGCAGGAACTTTAATCAGTAACTTGCCCGTACCCATAATAAATGCTGCATCGGTATTACCAATTCCTGTAGCAAATTGACCGAAAGCGCCAGCATTACAAGTATGGGAGTCAGTCCCAAATAAGACTTCTCCGGGGCGGGTATGCCCTTCTTGGGCGAGGGCAATGTGACAGACCCCTTTATAATCTGGGTTAGCTTTAAAATTGCTGCGATCGGTGATGTCGTAGAAGTATTTAATTCCTTGTTCGTGGGCGAAATCGCGTAGAATATCTACGTTGCGATTGGCGCGTTCGTCGGCGGTAAAGATGTAGTGGTCTGGGATGAGGACGATCTTTTCAGGGTTCCATACTTTTGTATCTGCACCAAACTCGCGCTTGAAGACACCGATAGTTCCAGGTCCACAAACATCGTGTGTCATCAACAAGTCAACATCCACCCAGATATTTTCCCCTGGTTCGACCGCGTTTCGACCGGAGGCTTTAGCTAAGATTTTTTCTGTCAGGGTCATCCCCATAGCGATCGCATTCCTCTCTTCCGACACATATCTACAGGATCTATGCTACTTCGCGATCGGCGGTTGCGTTTTAAAGATACAGCAAAAAGATACAGCAAAAGGTCTTGCTTGGTTGCAAATGTAGTTGAATTTCTGGCTGTTGCTGATGGAGATTAATGCCCCCTTTTACATGAGATCCCCTCAACCCCCCTTATCAAGCGGGGCTAGGGGGGATCTACATAGATTGTTATGGATTGTTTACGGATGCAAAAATTCTATATGCTCTCCAGGGTGCGCTTGCAATTCTGCGATCGTTCCCTGAGCATACATTCTCCCCTGGCGCAGGAAGATAACCCAGTCAGCTAAATTAATTACGCGAGGACGATGGCTGATCAAAATTGTGGTTTTGCCGCGACGATGGTGAAGCAACTGATTTAACACCTGCGATTCACTTGCCGGATCTAGCCCTGCCGTGGATTCGTCGAGAATTAAAATGGGCGGATTGTTAACAATAGCACGAGCGATCGCCAATCTTTGTCTTTGTCCGCCAGAGAGACTCGCGCCAAATTCACCTAAAACTGTTTGATACTTATCAGATAACTTCGCGATAAACTCATCTGCTTGGGCAATTTCGCACGCTCTGACAATTTGATCGAAGCGAACGTGGGGCATTCCTAACCGAAAGTTTTCAATAATCGAACGACTCCAAAAATGCGGTTCTTGAGGTACTAAAATTGCTTGTTGTCGCAGGCAGTCTAACGAAATATCTTGAATATTATATCTTCCAATCCGAATGTTACCCGACTGTGGCGTATACAAACCTGCAATCAGTTTAGCTACCGTGCTTTTACCGCAACCTGACTTACCAATCAGCGCTACAACTTGACCCCCAGGAATAGTTAGTGAAAAATCTTGCACGACATCTGTTCTACCAGGGTAATGAAACTCAATTTTAGAACAGACAATATCAGATGTATCGGAAATATCTACCCAAGGTTTTTGCTTTTCATCTTTGATTTCTGGTGGATGGGTAATCACTTCTTGCAACCGAGAATTAGCAGTTTCAATCCGAGCGAATTCATCGACAAAATCGAGTGAGGAAATGATAAATGTAGCTACATTACGGTTTAACGTAGTAAATGCTAGTAGCTGACCGAGACTGAGTTCTTTCCCTATGACCAAAGTACTGCCAAACCAAAGTAGAGCTACTCCACCCACGTCTGCAACTAGCCCAGAAAAGGTATTATTGACAATACCGATTTGCATTGTCCCAAATGCAAGATTTGCTAATTGACCGAAACGACTTTGATATTCCTCCCAAAACTGGGGAGCCGCAGCAGTTGTTTTGAGTGTTAGCGCTCCCTTGAATGTTTCTACTAAAATTCCTTGATTTTCTGCTTCCGTAACTAATAGTTTACGAGTTTTTTGCTGCAAGCTTGGCAAAAATAAAATTGTCGATAAAGTCATCGCGCCTGCTAAGAATACAGCAAATACAGTCAGTTTTTGACTATACATTAGCATGAAAATAAAAGAAACTATAGCGACAAATAACTCTCCTGGTAAGCTGATAATAGCTCGCGAGAGCAATAAATTTATTTCTTGAATATCTCGCAGTCTACTAACAATTTCCCCACTGCGCCGTGACTCATAGTAAAGTAGGGGCAATCGTAAAATTTGCCGTCCAAATTCTAGAATTAAACCTAGTTCTATTCTCTGAGCGAAATGAGCGATCAAATTGCTTTGCACCAGTGCCAAGCCACGCCTGACAAAACTCAGTGCGATAACTGCCAGTACTACAGATGTCAGTAGTTGAAGATCGCCCCGAATCAGCACGTCATCTGTCAAGATTTGGAGGAGAAACGGAGTCGCTAAAGACAGTAAACCAACGGCGATCGCGCACCCAACAGCTTCGGCAAGAATGGCGCGATATACCCAAAGTCGCTGTATCCACTGTTCAAAGCGATTGTCTTGTTCTCCAACTTGAGCGTAAAAGCGGACGGGATCGGGTTCTAGTAGCAGCAAAATCCAATCTGTCCAGCCTTCTAGCAACTCCATGCGCGACAGATAACGCATTCCAATCGCTGGATCGGCGATCGTGTATTTTTTCCCCTGCTTGCCATACAAAACTACCCAGTGATTGCCTTTCCAGTGAATAATGGCTGGTAAGGGGAGTTGTTGTAGCTTCCACAAAATTTCTGGAGATGCCCTGACAGAACGAGCATTAAAGCCTAAAGCTTCTGCACCTCTGCGCAAACCTAGCAGTGTTGTCCCTTGCGATCCCGTACCTACTGCTTCTCTAATACTATTAATTTTCAGCAGTCGTCCGTAGAATTTAGCAATAGCGGCAAGACAAGCAGCGCCGCAATCTTCTTCACTGTGTTGGAGAACAAGCTTTTGTTTCACGTTTTTTGGTTCTACAATTAAGCTGACTATTTCTCAGACAAACAGATGGAAGCGTTTCTGTTGAAATGTCTAGAAGAATCAAAAATTTGTCTGAATTTGCTCAAGACTTTGTTTGCTCAAGACTCAGATAGTGTAATCAACTGCACAAAGCCGCGATCGCAAATTAATAAACCTTAATGTCTTGAGAACGAATGCAATACTGCTTAATTGTTTGCCTCAATTGCAGGCAACGCTCTCCAATTGCCCGATCGATCTTCGATCGATTTACAACTCAAATAAAGTTGCTGTACAGTAGCGATACTTAAAATTCTAGACTTACAAAAAATATGTTGCAATTTAAACCAAAATTCTTTATGATTTTGCTGCCAATAGCAATTTTGGCATCAAATTACACAAATAAAAATTCTTTTTGTCAGAAAAATTAAGCCGAAAAATCAAGCTAAAAATCAAGAATTATGAACTTTCAAGTTGGCAATATTTGGAGTGAAAAAAATAGCTGACACCCACTCCTATCCTCCTTCTTCTGCCCGATGGAAAACTATTTAAGTACTAGCTAATGCAGTCGGAACCAAATAAAAACAGTGTCTTGCGTTTAGTCCGCCAGGACACGCGCAAGAACCCATCACCTGAAGCAAATCCTGCTTTCTTACGCCCAGTGCAGAGTAATGAGTTTCTCCCCCCCGTGAGCCTGTGGACGACTTTAGGTGGGTTGTTGCTACTAGGTACAGTAGCTATAGGGCTGGCTCTGGCTGCTACGATTCATTACAAAGCAATGGTAAAGTCTGCTGCTACTATCCGTCCAGCAGGAGAGACGAGAATAGTCCAAGCCGCGATCGCTGGCTCCATACAACAGATTTTGGTTAAAGAAAACCAATCAGTCAAAAAAGGACAGGCGATCGCAATTATCGATAACGCTCAACTCTTGACAAAACAGCAACAGGTGACGGGCAGTATCAAAAATAACGAATTACAACTGGCTCAAATCGATGCTCAATTACTATCCCTCAAAAGACAGCGTGAGTTTGAGTCAGGCTTAATCGAGCGCAATGTTGCTGCGGCTACTGCCCAATTGCAACGCTATCAACGGGAATATCAGGATCGACAAATCACATCCCAAGCTCAAGTACAAGAAGCAACAGCAGCACTAGAGTTATCGAAAGTCGAGATGGAACAGTTCAAGCAACTGGCAAATACAGGAGCGGTGACGCAGTTACAAATTAAAGAAAAAGAACAAGCATTTGCTGCTGCTGAAGCTAAACTCAAAGGAGCCAAAGCCGCGCTAAATCCTACAAGTGCAGCGATCGCGATGGCAACAGAACAAGTTGCCCAAGAGCGAGCTAAGGGCGAGATCTCCCTAGCTAATTTAAATAAAGACCGAGAGGTGTTGCGTCAACGTCGTCTTGCCCTAGAAAATGAGATCGATCACGCCGCTAGAGAACTACAGCAAGTCCAGCACGAGCTGAAAAAAGCCGTTCTCTTAACTCCTGACGCTGGTAAAGTCTTGAAACTGGAGTTACGCAACCCCGGACAAGTCGTAAATGTAGGGCAGTCGATCGCGCAGATCGCTCCTACTCAAGCGGCGCTAACAATTAAAGCGCGAGTAGCTGCTCAAGACATCAGTAGTATTCAAATCTGCCAGAAAGCGGCAGTTGCAGACTGTAAAACCGGAAGAGTGCAGTTGCGGATTTCTGCCTATCCTTATCCCGATTACGGTATTCTACGAGGTGCGGTAAGGGCGATTTCTGCCGATGCGATCGTCCCCCAAAGTCAATCACCCAATACTGCCTCACCATACTACGAAGTCACGATTCAGCCAGAAAAACCTTATCTAGTCAAAGGCGATCGCACCTACTCGCTCAAACCTGGAATGGAAGTTAATGCAGATATTGTTGCCCAAGAAGAAACCGTGCTGAAATTTTTACTCAGAAAGGCAAGGTTACTGACGAGTTGGTAGTTGATGGTTAATGGTTGTTGGTTGATGGTTGATGGTTGTGGCTCCCTCAGCTCCCTCAGCTCCTCCGCTCCCTTGTCCTCCTTGTCCTCCTTGTCCCAATGCGTGAATTTTGAATTTTGAATCTTGAATTTTGTCTCCGGCTCCCTACTCCCTACTCGAAAGGCTATTTTTAGCAATATCGCGAACTTTGGCTTTCAAATTGGGTGGGGCAGCTTTTTCTGCTTGTGAAAAGAGGCGATTGGCAGTTTGTCGATCGCCTTGTTCGACGCGGATCAGGGCTTTATTGACCAAAGCTGCAACATTGTCTTTTTCTTGTAAGAGGACGCGATCGTAAGTGGATTCTGCTTTTGGCAGTTGTTCGGTTAGTTTGTAAAGCTGAGCTAAATTCAATTGGAGTTCCAGTCTTTCTGGCTCTTGCCTGACGAGTTTTTCCATTAACGGAATGGCTAAATTTGGTTGTCCTTGTTGGATACGTAGGTTTGCTAGCTCGACTAAGGCATCAAAGTTGCCAGGATCGTTTTGTAGAAGTTGCTCGTAGGCTTGAATTTTGCTGTCTGTGTCTGAAGCAGCTTTGGGTGCGATCGCTAGTGGTTTTCCGCCCCACAATGAGGTGACAGCAATTCCTACAACTCCTAAGATACCTATACCTGATAGGATTAGGGGCAGGCTTTTGCTACCGAGCATCTGTTTGAAAATAAACGTTTGCTCAACGGGAGAAAGTAGCTGTTGCTTTAAACCACTGCCCAAATCTTGTTTAGGTTGCGTTTGGTGCAATCTTTTCAACTCTGATACAAGCCATAGAATCGGTGTAGCTGCACCAGTTGGTTTAAGTTGGGGTACGCCTGCAAACGTGACTAGCGGGATGGCAGAGTAAAATTTTTGATAGTTCGTTTTGGCTGCATCTAGACGAGATAGGAGAGGTTGAATTTTTTCCTCAATTTGTAGCAGACTTAACGGTTCTGGGGCAAGTAAATCGCATTTGGTGAAAACTAGAGCGATCGCGTATTTGATATTATGTTGGTTGACTAAAGAGGCGATCGCTGCCACTTGATCGATCGTTTGCGTTAGTTGTGGTAGGTAAGCAGCATTGTTTACTAACGCTTCTGCATTAATAAACGCACAGCAACCATGAGAACTCAACACGAGTTTTTGATATTTAGGGTTATTAAAGTCGCAAGATTCCCCTGGTAAATCCCACCAACTAAAATCGCAGAGAGTCTTGGTTTTCCACCAGCCATGACGCTTCAAACTAAAGTTGAAATTGGCAATTTTCATTGTGGGGGGCGGATATTGACCTGTTTGCGTAATATAGTTCAAAACTTTTTCAATCTTTTCTTGCTCTTGACTGTTGTGGCTATCAAACCATAATTTTTGCGGGCGTTCTGCTGTGAAACCCGAATGCAGTTCGATGTAGCTGCCAGCCAAAAACACTGTTTTGCCAACTCCTCTTTGACCGATACTCAATAAATTTAATGTCTTGGTGGCACTGCTAGATTGCTGATTCATGTGCTGTAAGATCGTCTGTTTTAGAGTAGTAGCGGTCATGAGGAACTCGGAAGTCATAAGTTAGAAGTTAGAAGTGTATCCTATAACTGAAATTGAACGTATAGCAGTTAGATACATATATTTTTTTACTATTCACAAATAAATTTAAAAATTAAACATATAATTTTGCTGTTTTAATATTTAAATTTTGGATGATTTTGATTATCGGTCGCAAGTCAAAAAAAGCAGGCAAAAAATTAGTTCTCGGTAGTTATTATTTATCAATTACCATGAAAGATTGTAAAGATGAAGTCATAGATTTCAATCAAGTTAGAGTTAACTGCAAATTATCGATACATTCATATTTTTAGATCTGCCAAACCCAAATAGCGCACTCCAACCGGAGTTACCTCAAAGCGGCAAGGCAAAACCTCCAAACCTAGTTGCATAGCTTCACGCAACAGGTGACCGTAGACTGGATCGGCAGCATCACCAGGAGCAAACTGCGTACAGTCACCCCGGTTAATAGCATAAAACATGACTGCCCTTGCGTGAGGCAAAAGCGCGCTCAATTCTCGTAAATGCTTTTGTCCTCGTATCGTTTCGGTATCAGGGAACATAGCTAATCTTTGCTGCGCCCATGTCGTGCTTTTAACTTCAATATAAATCGGGCGATCGCCAGTCAATAAAAAGTCTACGCGACTTTTCCGATCTGCACCATAGGGGACTTCGCAGCGAATTTGGCTATAGCTACCGAGTTCGGGAAACAGTTTTTGTGCCAGTGCCAGCTTGACAATACGATTGGGTAAAGCAGTATTCACAACTACCCAGGTAGGCTCGTTGTCGTTGACTTCAATCGCCTCCCAAGTATAAGGTAATTTGCGCGTAGTAACCGAGCTATACGACACTAGTACCCGACTTCCAGGCGTACAAATCCCCGTCATCGGACCAGTATTTGCACAATGTGCCGTTACCACTTCCCCCGTTTCCAGCTCAATATCAGCCAGAAAGCGCTTATAGCGTTTGAGTAAAATTCCAGCATGAAGAGGTGGATAGGTGTAAAGCATAAAAGAAAGGGAGCAGGGGAAAAGAGCTGAGGAAGCTGAGGGAGCTGGGGAGGCTGGAGGAGAAAAGACAAATTACCAATTACCAATTACCACTAATCACTATGTATCAAAACCAACTCAAACACAAATTACACCAGGGCGAGGTTGTCTTGGGATTATTTACCAACTGCGCTTATCCGGCATTTATCGAAATTTGCGGACATGCAGGTTTGGATTTTGTTGTGATTGATTTAGAACACGGTTCTCTTAATACTCTAATAGCGGAAGATTTATGTCGCGCTGCTGACTGCGTGGAGTTAGCACCAATTATTCGTGTCAGTCAGAACAATCCAGCCCAGATCCAAAAAGCGCTTGATGTTGGTAGTGCGGGGGTACAAGTGCCGCAAATCGAGACGAAAGCCGATGCAGAAGCAGTGGTAAGGGGAGCAAAGTTCAGTCCATTGGGGGCGCGAGGGTTGTCACTCTATACCCGTGCCGGGGTTTACACAGCCGCCGGAACGCAAAGAATCGAGCAGTTAAATGAAACATCTTTAGTTGTCGTTCAGGTCGAAGGCAAACAAGGTATTGATAACTTAGCAGAAATTGCCAGCGTTCCCCACATTGATGTTATCTTTCTCGGTCCTTACGATTTGTCGCAATCTTTAGGAATTGCCGGACAAGTACGAGATCCCCGTGTCGTTGAGTTGATGCGGACTGGAGTAGAAACTATCCGTCAGGCTGGCAAAGCAGCGGGGACATTTGCCGACACTCCAGAAATTGCCCAGCAATGGATTGCAACTGGCGTGCAGTTTGTGGCTTTAGGTGTAGATGTAGGAGTTTTCTTGCGTGCTTGTCAGGCGTTGGTTAAAGCCGTGCGATCGCAGTAAACTTTCATTGATAGTGGTTTGTAATTAGGTAAAACAGACGATCTGTAGGGGCGCACGGCTGTGCGCCCCTACAAATGTCATGCACGCAATCGAGAATTGCTATGAATTAAATTTCATTCAAAGGCAAATAAAAAACGATCGCCCCCAAAAGAGCGATCGCTAACTGATAACAATGTAGAGACGTTACATGTAACGTCTCTACATTGTTATCTACACCAAAACAGATTGCATCAAAGGCTGATCTTGAGGTAGTTTACCCGATCGCAACCACTCTTCCATATCAGCTGGAGCTTGAGCGCGGTTGAGTCGTTCCCGCAGTTCTGCACCTTCAAGAATTTCTTTGTGTAATAACAACTGAGCTGTTTCTTCCAATAACTCCTTATTATTGGACAAGGTAGCCAGCGCGATGTGATGCGCTCCATCAACTATTTCTTTCACCTCGCGATCGATCTCCTCGGCGACTCTCGGACTGACAGAACGGCGAGGATTGCCATATCCACCGAGAAACTCTTGCTGAGTCTTTTCAAACGCTACAGGTCCCAATTCATCGCTCATACCATACAGGGTAACGGCACGCTCTGCCAAGTCAGTAGCTTTTTGAATGTCGTCACTCGCACCAGTCGAGACTTTACCAAAGATTAACTCTTCTGCCGATCGCCCGCCCAATAGCGTAGCAATTCGACCGCGAATTTCATCCTCTATCATCAAAAAGCGGTCTTCTTCTGGTAACTGGAGAGTGTAACCCAAAGCACCAACACCGCGAGGCACGACAGAGATTTTCTCGACTCTACCCGCACCTGGCATCAAAGCGGCGATAATCGCGTGACCGACTTCGTGATAAGCAACCGTCTTTTTCTCGGTTTCATTGAGTACCCGCGATCGCTTTTCTAAACCACCAATAACTCGTTCGATTGCTTCGTTAAAATCCGCTTGAGTAACAGCATCGCGATTTTGTCGTGCCGCTAACAGCGCCGCCTCGTTGACTAAGTTAGCTAAGTCAGCACCAGCAAAACCGGGTGTCCGGGTAGCGATCGTACCTAGATCGACATCCTCGGCTAATTTGACGCTTCTCGCGTGAACTTTAAGAATCGATTCTCGACCGATTTTATCAGGACGGTCTACCACTACTTGACGGTCAAAACGACCAGGACGACGTAATGCAGGGTCTAAGACTTCAGGACGGTTCGTTGCAGCAATGATAATGACACCCGTATTGGCATCAAAACCATCCATTTCAGTAAGTAACTGGTTCAGGGTTTGTTCTCGTTCGTCATTACCACCAGGGAAACCATTCGCACCACCGCGAGACTTACCCAAAGCATCTAACTCGTCAATAAAGACGATACAGGGAGATTGTTGCTTCGCCTGGACGAACATGTCGCGTACTCGCGCCGCACCGACACCGACGAATAGCTCGATAAATTCCGAACCGGAGATACTGAAGAAGGGGACACCAGCTTCACCCGCGATCGCTTTTGCTAGCAGAGTTTTACCTGTTCCAGGAGGACCTACCAACAGCACGCCTTTGGGAATTTTCGCACCTAAACGGGTATATTTACTCGCATTTTTCAGGAAATCTACGATTTCTTGTAGTTCTGCCTTGGCTTCGTCAACCCCGGCTACATCGGTAAACTTCACGCCAGTACTACCTTCAGAGTAGATCCGCGCTTTACTTTTACCAACAGTTAAAGCTGCGGGACCGCCGCCACCTTGACGGTTGAGTAGAAAACCCCAGATCCCAAAGAAAATTAATGGAGGTACAACCCAACTAAGAAGAGTACCGATCCAGCCACTATTACTGGGTGCTGGGGCAGTAAACTTAACATTGTGATCGCGCAGGATCTTAGGTAAATCTAAGTCAATTGCAACTGGCGTAGTCGTGAGAACTTGGTTTGCCGGAAGGCTACTTTCCGGTTGGTTAGGATCTGCTTTAAGAGTAAACTCAATGCGATCGCCCCCTACAATAGCTCTATCTACCCGATTTGCTTCTACTTGTGCAATAAAGTCACTATAAGCAACTTGTGGCTGTCTAGCTCCAAAACTGGGAACAATAAAGTTGAGCAGTAATAGAACAGTCAACAAAATGAGTAAACTGCCACCAAACTGCCGGACTCTAGGCGGTTTGAACTGGCGATTATTATTGGTTTCAACAGGCATTTTGATTAATTTTTATGCATCATTTTGTACGTATTGTAAAGATTTTCTACACTCTAACTGGTTCGGTGACTACCCCATATATCTATCGCAACAGCCGAACTTTTTCAGTTGTCAGTTATCAGTTATCAGTAAGAGCGTGAAGAAAAGGAATAGGAAACAGGAGGTAGAAGAGCAACTACCAACTACCAACTACTAACTACCAAATACCAAATACCAAATACCAACTCACTTCATGAAAGATAGTTATATGAATGCTTTTGAGGGATGGAAACAACAGTTAGTATTTATTGCAGAGCTGATGATTATCTCTGCCGTTCTGTCTTATCTGATTAAATATGGTGGTGCTTACTTGCCTTTGAGTGGTACATCAAGCCAAGCACTATTTATAGTATTATTACCTACCGTCGTTATCGCGATCGCGCTCTATTTGCGATATCTATTTCATAAAAAGCAGGGGTAAACAGCGAGAGCAACTACCAACTACCAACTACCCATTACCTATTACCTATTACCAATGAACCTCGGTCAATGGCTCGGTTTATTAGCAATCGTTGCTTCTATTTATATTCTGTGGCAAATTCGCCAAATTCTTTTATTATTATTTGCCGCAGTTATTTTATCGACTGCCTTAAATCGGTTAGCCAGAAGATTTCAGCGATCGGGAATGCGGCGATCGCTTGCTGTTATCTTATCAGTTGGTATATTTCTAGCTGGAGTTATTGGTTTTTTCTGGTTAATTGTTCCACCATTTATCGAGCAGTTCCAAGAGCTTACAGTCAGGGTTCCTAGAGGTTTAGATCGATTCAACATTTGGATAGAGCAATTAGGAACTCGCGTTCCCCAGCAAGTAGCTCCATACTTACCAAATGTAGATAGTCTTAGCAAACAAGCACAGCCATTCTTTGAGCGCGTCTTGGGCGGTTCTTTTGCTTTCGTAACTAGCTCTTTAGAATTTATTATCAAGTTTTTACTTGTATTAGTATTAACGGGGATGATGTTAGCTAATCCCCATGCTTACCGTCAGGGTTTTGTGAGATTATTTCCTTCATTTTATCGCCGTAGGGTAGATGGAATTTTACACGAATGCGAGGAGTCGTTAGGCAAATGGCTGACTGGTGCTTTAATTAGCACGAGCGTAGTTGCACTGATGAGTATGGTGGGACTATCAGTGTTGCGAATACCAGCAGCTTTGGCATTGGGAGTTTTAGCAGGGTTTCTCAATTTAATTCCCAACGTCGGTCCCACTATCAGTGTCATTCCACCTATGGCGATCGCACTGTTAGATACGCCGATCAAATCCGTACTCGTATTCGTTCTCTATTTTGTGATTCAACAAATTGAGAGTAATTTTTTGACACCATATATCATGGCGCAGCAGGTATCTTTACTACCAGCCGTGACTTTACTAGCTCAAGTATTTTTTGCCACGTTCTTCGGCTTTTTAGGTTTATTACTGGCGCTACCTCTAACTGTAGTAGGCAAAATTTGGTTTCGCGAAGTCTTGTTAGAAGATGTACTAGACCGCTGGCAGTGGGGTGGAAAGCAAGATACTACTGGACTCGATTCATTGTGCGGGTTGCACGATGCCAGTATGACAAAGGAAAATCTTTCAAATTCAGATGATGTAACTAGTCAAGAGCGAGCGATTGTAGATGAATCCACAGGAGTAGATAGTAGAGCAGCAGAAGAGCAAGGGAGCAAGGGAGCAAGGGAGCAGGGGAGCAATCCAAAATCCAACAACAAACTCTAAAATTAATTCACGTACCACCTTGAGCGCACCACACACCACTTCTCATCACTCAATTCCAACTTTTGGCTGACGAATCTATTCCTTTTCGTAGGTACGAATTTTTTTCTCTAGAAATATAACTGAAATGTGAAGAGGTTTAAATTATTTTTAATCATTGCACTAAGTTAAGTGAAAATCATTTAAGTTGCGCTACAATTCTATTCCACCCCCGATTTGTAACTGTGCAACAATAATGTAAATCCTAGACTAAGAGCTTGCTGATTAAGTAAGAATACTCATGACAGTCTGGGAAAAGTGACAGATAAAAGACTGGCTACTACTTACTCATTACTTAGTCTTTGATGCTTAATAATCAGTTGGAACAAAAAGGTGAAGTCCAAATGTCACCAGCAAAGTACATGCAGTTTCTGCAATTTCTACAAGAAGACTTATCAATTTCGGCAGCATCGATTGATATGGCTACCCGCCATCGAGAACAAGATCCTGGTCCTTTGCCAATGATCTTATGGCAATATGGCTTAGTCACGCTCGAACAACTAGATCGAATTTATGACTGGTTGGAAAGAGCGTAGCAGTACCATGAACGATTTAGTCAAATTCAAGCGTGTCACAGTAGAAATTTTAAATAGCAATGCACAAACTAAAATTTCTTTTTTGGCGAAGTTGTAGAAATTTTACTCATAAATTTAAACTTACACAAAGAGAGCGGGATGAATTATCAACCCGCTCTTTTGATTTAAGTTGTCATCTGTCATCTGCCATTTGTTGTCTAGCCAATGACGAATGACAAATGACGAATGACGACTAAGAAGCAAACACGCGAGCTGCTGCTGCAACGCCAGCTCCAGGGGTGAAACCTTCATACCCCAATTCGCGTAAAGCGACTTCTAAAGCACCGATCGCACTAAGAATATCGCGATCGCTCACAAAACCTAAATGTCCGATGCGGAAGATTTTCCCCTTCAAGTGGTCTTGTCCGCCTGCTAGAGCGATGTCAAATTTCTTCTTCAAAATCGAGCGAATTTGTTCGGCATCGACTCGATCTGGTGCTACAGATGTAATTGCCGGACTCGCGCAATTATCCGCTGCAAACAAAGGCAAATTTAAAGCTTTTACGGCTTCGCGAGTCGCTTGAGTCAGGCGTTGATGACGAGCAAAAATTGATTCTAAACCCTCTTCTCTCATCATCTTTAACGTCGCGTGCAGTGCCACAATTAAATTCACTGGCGGCGTGAAGGGAGTCGTATTTTTCGCGGTCGATTTCCGATATTTACCCAAGTCTAAATAGTACTTGGGTAGTTTAGCGGTTTTGTAAGCTTCCCAAGCCTTAGCGCTAACAGCAACAAATCCTAAACCGGGAGGAATCATATAACCTTTTTGCGAACCCGATGCAATAACATCAATACCTAAAGCATCCATCGGGACGTTATACGCACCCAAGCTGGTGACAGCATCGAGAATCATTAAGGCTTCGCCGTGTTCCTTAACGTGACTGACGATCGCTTCTAAGTCGTTAAGTACGCCTGTAGAAGTTTCGCTGTGGGTGAGAATGACGGCTTTAATTTGCTTGTCTTTATCCGCTGCTAATTTCTGGGCAAATACTGCGGGATCGAGGGGTTGTCCCCATTCGGCAGTAATTTTCTCGACTTGAAGACCGTAAGCCTCGGCAACTTCTCCCCAGCGATCGCCAAACTTACCATTGCATCCTACCAAAACGCGATCGCCTGGGCTGAGAAAATTAATGATTCCTGCTTCTACTGCCCCAGTGCCGCTGGCTGTTAGCATCAAAACGTCACTCTCGGTTTGGTGCAGCCATTTTAGATTTGCTGTCACTTCTGCCAAGATGTTACTAAATTCGCTGGTGCGGTGTCCGATGGGATGTTTGGCGAGGGCGAGTAACGCTGCTTCCGGTACTGGCGTGGGACCAGGAATCATCAGCATTAACTTGTCGTTCATCATAAGTTTGTCCTACTATCTATCGAGGTGAATCCATTGGCTACACGTCAATCCAAGCGCGATCTCTATTTCGTGACTTGTGGTTTGCGATCTGTAGTTTATAACTCGTAAATCGATCTTATAGACGAATCTGGCGATTGCAATTGAGGAATCTTGGTTTTTTGTATGAATAAATTTAACGATTCATAAGCTGAATTACGAATTCTTACGGCGTTTGGTTGAGTTTTCCTATCATGGCAGCCTTTCATTTTATCACCCGATCGCCGAAAACCTGCTAAAAAGCGATCGATAAGCCAAGAGGCAGAGGACAGGAAGTAGAACGTTGAACATATACTATTGGTCGCAGGTATCAAATATATCTGAGATGTCTGTATATTTGGTAGATCCAGAACGAAACTTCTGAGTGCGTAACATTTGCAGGGGCGCACAGATGTGCGCCCCTACAGATCGCGTGTTTTACCCAATTGAAAACCGCTATTGACGAGCGAATAATTTGCCATGACAGATCGAGCTTGGGATAAGTTAATACAAGCATTACCAATTGTCTTGGCAGGTCCCATCCTACGACACGTAACTGCCGAATCTGTCACAGTGTGGGTAGCGCTCAAACAACCTGCTGAGGTAGAGCTGACGATTTACGAAACGGCAAATCAGGGTATGGTGCTAGGAACGAGCATACTGCAAGGGAGATACCCGACCGTAGCATTGGGAAAGTCTCTGCATGTGGTGGCGGTAACTGCTAAGTCTAATGGAAACAATCTGAATAGCGATCGCCTCTATGCCTACGACCTTCAGTTTTCGTTCGACGACCCACAGCAAAGCCCAAAAACCTTACAACAAGCTTTACAATCGCTCGACTTTCCTAGAGTCAACATTAGCTACTTTGCCCATCAAAAACCTACCTTTGTTCTGCCACCGCATCGTTTAGAAGATTTACGCATCGTCCAAGGTTCCTGTCGCAAACCACACGGGGGTGGATATGATGCCTTACCAATTCTTGACAGCTTAATCGAGGATAGAGCTGCTCAACCTCAACACCGTCCCCACCAACTGTTTCTCACTGGCGATCAAATCTATGGCGATGACGTTGCCGAACCTTTTTTGTGGGTTGCTAGTCCTCTGGGCGATGCTCTCTTGGGTTGGGAAGAAAAGTTACCTGTAGGTTGGCGAGAACCCGATGATATAGAGTACTATACACCGCAACAGCTACCGTTTGGACGACGAGCTGAAGTTGCCACTACTCACGCGGGTTTTACAGCTGGACTCCACAATAAACGTGGTAAGGTCAACAGTCACTTACTGAGTTTAGGCGAGTACTATGCTTGCTATTTGCTAGCTTGGTCGCCGACGTGCTGGCTGATGCAGATTCCCCCAGGAAAACAAATTAGCGATCGCCGCCAAATTAGCCGTCGTTGGGATCGAGAAGCACGGGCATTGCGGCAATTTATCCATACACTATGGAGAGTACGACGCGCTCTTGCCAATATTCCCACATACACGATTTTTGACGATCATGATGTCAGCGACGACTGGAACCTCAATCGTGCTTGGTGCTTGCGCGTTTTGGGACGACCTTTAGGACGCAGGACAGTACAAAATGCACTATTAGCCTATGCAATGTTTCAAGCATGGGGCAACACACCCAAGCAATTTACCGCAGGACAAGCGGGTGCAGAACTCCTGGCTGCTGCTGCCGACTGGTCGTCATCGAGCGGGACTGACACTGTTGCCTACGATCGCATTGCTCGTTATGTCGGAATGCCCCTCATCGACGCACAGACGAATTTACCAACTTTTGTAGAGGATGGTACGGTATTAATCCTCAAACGACATCCAGAAGCGATCGCGTGGCACTATACAGTCAGGAGCCATTGTCATGAAACGATCGTCTTAGATACGCGGACGTGGCGAGGTTATCCCATCGAGGAAAAATCCAGCGCGCCACCCATGCTACTGTGTCCGACTGCCTTCGAGCAACAACTGCGCCTACCTCTGCAACAATCGGCATCTGCAACCCAAATTCAACTTACCTTTGCGATCGCACCGACTAATGTATTTCATCTCCAAGCGATCGATTGGATTCACCATTGGCAATTGCGCCGCAACAAAGTCTTCGCCACAGATGTTGGCGATGCCTGGAACATCAATTTAGAAGCTCTCGCACAACTTTTGATCGTCCTATTCGAGCAACGCCGACAAGTTGTCGTCTTATCTGGAGACATTCACTACAGCTCGATGGTTCGCCTCACCCGTAAATCTAACTTAGGCGAATCTAACTCTGTTTTGACACAGCTAACTTGCAGTGCTTTGAAAAATGAAGAAACTCTGACGCGGATCGTTCACACCCGCTTAAAAGATTGGTTGCTTCCAGAACGAGTCCGCCATTGGAAAGGTTGGAGTAACCCACCAAACATGGTCGAACTTTCAGCGCCACAATCCCGCCGCGATCCCGATCCCTATCCATCGCATCCCCCTGATTGGAACTGTACCCTAGAATGGATACCACGACAAAACGCTCGCACACCCAGCTTTGGCAACGACGTAACCTGGCTAATTTCACCGAGAAAACAAGCAAACAGCAGCAAGCGTCATTGGCTTCAGCTTCTCTGTTTTTGGCAATCTCCCCTACTTCAAGAAGGACGAGAAGCGATCGGCAGAAACAATTTAGCTTTAGTACAATTTCAACTCGCAGAAACGAGCCATTCCTACACAGCCATCCAAGACATATATTGGTTTTCTACCTGGCAGCCAACCCAAATCGTCTACAGTCGCTTTAAAAGCCATCTCGCAGATCGCCCATCCCTACCAAACAAAGCATAACCTCACAACCGCTCCCATCTACTTCGCGCTCTTCTCTCTTTGCGACTTTGTGTCTAACGCCCTATCGGGCTTCGCTTCGCTGATGCGTGACATTAAACTCACCCTAACTCATGATCGGAAAACCAAACTGTAAAACTCTTACTTCATCCCCAGATGCAACCGCAGTTTGCCCCACAGGAATTATTGCCAACCCATTAGCTTGAGCAAAATTAATCAAATTGCCAGAGTTAAGACTACCGCTAGCGGGCTGAAACTCAAAATAACCATCGATCAAATGCAGCTGTCCCCAAATATAAGTTTCTCGCTTGCCATCAGAACTCAAATCTTGACGCGATCGCGCTTTGACGTAAACCGGTCCCCAATTGTCAGCCAGTCCCGACAACTTCCGTAAAGCAGGTTGAACGAATCGCCAAAAACATACCAAAGCCGAAACAGGATTACCTGGTAGCCCAAAATATAGAACTGGCTTCCGTTCGGTAGCATGAGCAGGAGAAAACTTCGCCACTGTCAGCGGCTTTCCGGGTTTCATCGCCACAGCTCGAACGTGCATTTCCGCCCCCAAAGCCGTTAAGATCTCCTCCACATAGTCATAATCACCCACAGAAACGCCGCCAGAAGATAACACCACATCAGCAGTCGCGATCGCTTTAGAAAATGCTTTTTGCAGCACCAAAGGGCGATCGGGAACAATACCCATCGGTATTGGTTCTGCCCCCGTCTGCGTCACTAATGCTGTCAACGCATACTGATTTGAATCGACAAGTTGTCCGATTTCCAATGGAGTTTCAGGGTGAACTAGTTCATCTCCCGTCGAGATAATTGCCACGCGGGGACGACGATAGACTTTCAATTGATTGCACTGTGCGGCTGCTAGCACGGCAATTTGAGCCGCCCGCAGCATGGTTCCTGGGGCTAATAAGGTTTTTCCCGCTTGATAGTAGGATGCCTGGTGGCGAACAAAGGCTTGAGGTTGAGGAGCTGTCAAAATAGTGACGCGATCGCCCTCTCGCTGCGTTTGTTCCTGCATCACCACAGTATCAGCCCCTTCTGGCATCACTGCACCCGTGAAAATTCGTGCTGCTTGCCCTGCCTTAATCAACTGCTGTGGCGATCGCCCCGCTGGAATTTCATCAACTATCTCCAAAACCACTGGCTGTTGTGAACTAGCATATTGTACGTCCTCATAGCGCACTGCATAGCCATCCATCGCCGAATTATCCCAGTGAGGAAAGTCTAAATGACCGATCGCTGGTGCTGCCAATATCCGCTCGATGGCAATTAACAGAGAAACAAACTCTGCATCTCGTTGTTTGTCCAGGGGTTTCACCAAGTCTAAAATTGTTGCCTCCGCTTGGCTGACTGGCAGCATGGTTCTTAACTCCTCTTTGTTATTCAAGGTTTATGGGTAATTGGTGAGTGACTAGCGGCTAGTAGTTAGTGGTTAACTCCTCTCTAGTCACCAGCCACTAGTCACTAGTCACTGATAACTGACTTGCACAAACCTGATGAAATATATGATAATAAACGTTTGTGTTAAATTTTGGTAAGACCCCAGAGTTAGAAAAGCTATGGCTAAAGGTAAGGGTGTCCGTATTATTGTGACACTGGAATGCACTGAATGTCGCACGAATCCAGACAAGCGATCGGCAGGTGTGTCTCGATATACGACAATGAAAAACCGCCGCAATACTACAGCGCGGCTAGAACTGAAAAAATTCTGTACCCACTGCAATCGTCACACCGTCCACAAGGAAATTAAGTAAGCATGAGTTTCTACCGTCGTCGTTTATCTCCGATTAAGCCTCAAGACCCCATAGACTACAAAGATGTCGATTTGCTGCGGAAGTTTATTACCGAACGGGGCAAAATTCTTCCCCGTCGGCTCACAGGCTTAACCGCTAAGCAACAGAGAGATTTAACTGTAGCTATCAAGCGGGCGCGTTTATTGGCTTTGTTACCTTTCATCAACCCAGAAGGGTAAATTCTTGTCATGCGTCATTTGTCATTTGTAGAGAGATAGATTGCTGGTAGAGTTTGTAGCTGCGGGCAATTCATCTGCGTTTAAATTGACAAATCGAGTATTTTTGCAAATAGTTAGTTTATTTGTATACAGGACAAATGACTAAAGAAAATGAGTAGTAGAAATGTCAATCGCTAATGACAATTGACAAATGACAATTGACAAAGGAATGCTAGTCGAATTTAGGGTGCAAGGCGATCGCCGTTTGGGAGTGGTAGACCGTCCAGATGGTAAAACTCGTTGGTTTGTCATAGACGATCGCGGTCAATCCCACAGCCTTGCCCCGCGCCAATTTACTTACGAAATCCGAGGTCAGTCTTACAAACCCTCAGATATTGCCAACTTTTTAGCAGAAGTACAACCTTATCTCGACCCATCTAGCTTAGAGGTAGCGTGGGAGCTGCTGATAGAAGCGGGAGAAAGCGCCACTCCAGCACAGATGGCAAACTTATTATTCTCCGACCAGAGCCAAGCTCTGTGTTATGCCGCTCACTATTTGCTTTCTGAAGATAAGATATATTTCAAGCAAAAGGGAGATGCTTACGAGCCTCGTTCTGCTAGCCAGGTAGCAGAACGGAAACACCAGCTTGAAGTAGAAGCAACAAGAGCGCGAGAACAGCAGGAATTTCTGTTGCGTACCGAACGAGCGTTGAAGGGAGAAGCCGTAGAATGGCAGCGATACGATCGCCAGCGCCTGGATGCGATCGCCAAGTATGCAATACTTTTAGTTGAAGGAACTCGTCAGGGATTAAATCCAGATGCCCTCGTACGAGCTTATCCGCCACCAGCGATCGTGACGGAGACTATGAGTACTTTGGGGCGTAACGCGACTCCCGTAACAGCATTTCAACTTTTGGTAGATTTGGGTCTGTGGAGTCCGCATGAAAACCTTCACTTGCGTCGCAGTCAAATCCCCGTAGAATTCTCAACCGAGGTTATATCAGTGGCGCAGCAGCGGTTAGAATTTCCACCCCCCGACCCAGACACTCAACGGCTGGACTTAACTCATTTGAAAGTTTACACGATCGACGACCAGAGTACGAGCGAAATTGACGACGGTGTAAGCTGGGAAGTCTTAGCTGATGGGCGAGAACGCTTGTGGATACATATTGCCGATCCGACTCGTTGGCTCATACCAGAGGATGAATTAGATCTAGAAGCGCGGCGGCGCGGTACGACCATGTACTTACCAACAGGTATGAGTTCCATGTTTCCAGTGGCACTGGCGACGGGACCCATGAGCTTAATACAGGGTCAGGTTTGCTGCGCTCTCAGTTTTGGTGTCATTTTGGATGCAGCAGGAGCAGTCCAAGAATATACCATCCATGCCAGTTTAATCAAACCGACCTATCGGCTGACCTATGAAGATGTCGATGAGATGTTGGATCTGGGCGTACAAGCCGAGCCAGAAATCGCCGCGATCGCTAATTGGGCGCGCTGTCGTCAAGCGTGGCGACAGTCTCAGGGGGCAATTAGTATTAGTTTGCCAGAAACCGCGATTAAAGTTAAAGACGACGAAATTACAATTGAAGTCTTAAACGATTCTTCCTCCCGCCAACTGGTGGCGGAAATGATGATTTTGGCTGGAGAAGTTGCCGGACGCTACGGTCAAGCACATAATCTTGCCCTGCCATTTCGCGGTCAGCCGCAGCCCGAGTTACCCCCAGAAGAAGAGTTATTACAACTGCCGGCTGGCTTCGTGCGTGCCTGTGCTATGCGCCGTTGTATGCCTAAAAGCGAAATGAGTATTACTCCTACTCGCCATGCTGGTTTGGGCTTGGAGATGTATACTCAGGCAACTTCTCCGATTCGTCGCTATAGCGATTTGCTGACCCATTTTCAACTCAAGGCACACCTACGGGGTGAAACTCCACCGTTTTCAGCGGAAGCACTTCGTGAAGTGATGCAATCTGTGTTTGCCATGACTCAAGAGATGTCGTTAGTAGAAAGGCAAACCAATCGTTATTGGGGTTTAGAATACCTGCGCCGCCACGCTCAGGATGTGTGGCAGGCAATCGTTTTAATGTGGCTGCGGGAAGATTCGCGCTTGGCGCTGATCTTGATTGAAGATTTAGGGCTTCAGCTACCGATGACATTTAAACGTGGGGTCAGCTTGGGCGAACAAATTTTAATTAAAGTTGCCTACGTCGATCCGCGTCAAGATACGATTCAGTTTCAAGAAGTGTCCTATTCTGAGGCTGTGGCTGCGAATTGAAGCAGTAAGGTGGGCATTGCCCACCCGACGCTTGAACTGACCTTTTCTATAAAATTAGGGTCTTGACAGTTGCGATCGCTGCTGCAACACTACTAACAAAATAAATATTATTTACTGATAATTTTTGCCAGAAATTTTGACTTTCTATTTCAGAATTTAACAGAATCACTGGCTTATTTGCTTTCAAAGCTAAAGCAATTTCTGATATTGTACCTGCACCCGTACCGCAGGTGATAATAACATCACTAGAAAGAACGTTAATATTATTACGAGCGTTTCCCATCCCCGTTGCGATCGCGATATCTACCGCTTCAGAAGCATCATGGCGATCGCTACCAGGCAAGATTCCAACTGTTAAGCCATTTGCAGATTTTGCTCCCCGACTAGCCGCGTCCATCACGCCTACGTTTCTCCCACCAGTAAGCAATACCCATCCTTGTTGGGCGATCGCTTTACCTAATTCATAGGCAGAGGTACAGTCTATGACTGTGGCATTTTCTCCAGCTCCCATAACCCCGATCGCAATTTTTCTCATAATTACAACAACCTTCTGCTTCCTGTTTTCTGCCGTACTTATCTACTTTATTAAGAGTTCGATCGGCTTCTCGCGCAGTTGTTCCACATTTAATTCGGCTACAGGCAGCAGTTACAAGTCTTAATGTAGCTACATTTTCCCTCTTTGACTTCTAATAGGCAGCTTGTAAAAATAACTTGAGCAACTAAGTTATTACTCTTGGATTGATTTGATAGTTCCAATCGCCATGAA
>NZ_RSCK01000055.1:0-43934 GCF_003991895.1 Chroococcidiopsis cubana SAG 39.79 | reverse complement strand
TGTAGGGGGCTGCCATACTAATTCCCAATTGCTCTGCTATCCCTACTATAACGTCCTAATTTAACTTCGTAGTGCTATACAACAAAATAGTCATAATTTACGGATTAACACTTCTGATTCGACTACAGACTTGATTGACAACGGTACAGTCATTCTCGATCGCTTGGAAATTTTACCTGACAATTCTGAATCTGCTTCAGATAATGATTCAAGTCCGATAGGCGATCGCGATGGTTCTACCAAAGATGAAGATCGTCATCCCGATAAAGATAATAATGGGATTGGTGATGGGAATGGCGGTGGCAGAGATCGTCATCCCGATAAAAATAATAATGGGATTGGTGATGGGAATGGCGGTGGCAGAGATCGTCATCCCGATAAAGATAATAATGGGATCGGTGATGGGAATGGCGGTGGCAGAAATAATAACCCTGACAAGAACGATAAATCTCGAAAATAAATCTTAAATCTCAAAGAGATTATTGGCGATTGAGAATTAAATCAAAAGAGACGAAAGATCGCCAGAGAAAGACTTACACTTTCTCTTCTGAATCAACTTCTTCTACAATTTCTACTGTATTAGTTGATTCCCGCCAAAATACCGTACTTGCTTCTAAATCTTCTGAGTCAACTTCTGCGGGGATGGCAACAGCTAGTAAGTCATCGCGATCGCCAAAGTTATCATTATTAGTACTATCAGTACCAGTTAAATTTTGTAGCGCAACTAAAGCTTCTGAGGCTGATTGATAGCGCTGCGTATAATCGTACCGTACCATTTTACCGATAAAAGTTGCTAACTCCTGGCTCACTTCAGCTTTATCTAACCACAGTACCTCACCCGTTTGCGGGTCGAGTTGAAGTTCGTGAGGTGCAAATCCCGTTAAGGCTTTAATTAATAACATGCCGACTGCATAAATATCGCTGCTGTAGAAAGCACGACCTGCGGTTTGTTCGGCAGGAGCATAACCTAAAGTGCCAATGCTAACTGTCAAGTTAGTTTGCCCAGTTGTTAGCATTTGATTGCTAACTTGCTTGACAGCACCAAAATCAATAATGACGAGTTTGCCATCGGAGTGCCGTCGCATGATGTTGCTAGGCTTGATATCGCGGTGAATTGTCTTACACCTGTGAACGAATGCCAAAATTGGCAGTAAATCTTGCAGAATCGCGATCGCGGCGATTTCGCTCACAGGCTTGCCAGGTTTGAGTTCCCAACTGAGGGGATGTCCGTTAATCAACTCTTGAACTAAAAAGAATTCTTCACCTTCTGCAAAATAGGCAAGCAACTGGGGAATTCGGTCGTGTTTCCCTACAATTTCTAAGGTTTCTGCTTCAAGTTGAAACAACCTGCTAGCCATTTGTAAATGCTGGGGATGATTGCTAGAAGGTTTCATTCGCTTCACAACACAGAGAGGTTTGCCGGGACGTTGTAAATCTTCTGCAATGTAAGTTTCACTAAACCCACCAGAAGCTAAAACTTTGGTAACTTGGTAGCGTCCGCTGAGAATTTTTCCCGCCGTAACTAATTCGTGTGGCAGTAATTTTTGGATCTCGTCTTGTTGGTTGTCTACCTCTGGGGATTCTAAAACAGTGGTATTTTCTGTAGCAGCAGGTTTGAGTTGAATTGTCTGGCGGCGATCGCTCATCGTTGCGATCGTCAAGTAAGAACCACCACACAACACAATTGTTAACATCGGTACGGCAGTGGGTAAGATCGAGTACTGATATGTAAAGACGGCGTAACTGATACCACCCCACGCGATCGCAATTCCGATTGTCCATCCTAGTTGAGAGCTGAAGCACTGAGTTTTTGCTAGCACAATTGTCGTTCCAGCGGCTAATAGCAACACCAACAACCCCTGGAAAAAAGGATTGGGAATTGCCAAGGCGATCGCTTTTTGTTGTAACCGCGTGGCGATCGCATTCGCTTGAATCTCTACCCCTGGCATCGGCTTGGGATACAGCCAGCTGTAGGAAAAAGGTGTTTTGTGAAAGTCTTGCAGCGAAGCAGCTGTTGCGCCAACAATCACAATCTTATTCTGAAAATAACGCCCCTGTTGCAGGTATGTGTTCCAATTCTCGGTATCGAGGACGTGCCAAAAAGGGATATATTCAAACGTCCCCGCAGGTCCATAGAAATAAATGCGATCGCCTTTAGAGGAAGTAGGGGCGCACAGCTGTGCGCCCCTACAATTACGAATCGAAGATGCCACCGCTTGCTCAAAAGAGGGCATTTCTACCCCCATAGCCGCATAATTATCAAATTGCTGTTGATATTTTGTTGCCAAACTTAAAGGAAATTCGCTAGAAAATCTGTGAATTTTGCCATCTAACTCTAGGGGGAAATTGACAAAACCAACTGACATTGGCTTCGTCCACAAAAAACGAACTGGCTTGGTTAGTTGAATGATATTACCTTGGCGCAATTGCGATTGCTCGTACTCCGCTGCTAAGGTGACTTTACCAGCGTAGCGTTGTAACACTCTTGCAAATTCGCAATCGTCTGTACTTCCATAACTGCTGGGAGATGCGAATACTATGTCTAAAGCAACAGCACGCGCTCCTGCTATCATTAATCGATCGATCGCTTGAGCATAAGCAAGTCGCTGCCAGGGCCAAGCTTGCAAGGGCTTGAGAGCGGCATATTGTTGAGGGTTAGTTTGATAGTATTGTTGAGGAATTGATAAAGATTGCTCGTCAATTGTCAGGATAACAATATCCTCTGGTGGTACAACAGCGCCCCGAATTTCAAAAAATAGCGCCTGGGTTTGGTACTCCATCATTTGTACTAATGTCCCATTAGTGGCTGTAGCTACTGCCGCAGCCACTCCCCAAAATCCAGATATGAGTCGATCCCACTGGAAAGATCGTAAAGACTTACTCTTCTGAAGCAGCGATGGTATCTTTTGTACATCGGACAGTGTACGATCTTGTCCCATATAGTTATGTCAGACTGGGAGTTAGAGGATAGGGACAGTCAGCAGGGGGCTTCTGATTTGGTAACTTTCAAGTTGCGACTAGTTACCATACACTAGACAGCCCAACTTAACTCTACCGATCGCCCTAGTTTCTTTTTTGACTGCCTGACCCTACTAGTTTAGAGTTCCCTATCTAGGAAGAAAACCTGTCTCATCCAATCGGAATTTATGAGAATTTTAAGCACGATCTGGCAATTTCTGCGATCGCTAACTGTCGATCTTGGCAACTACGTTCGGTCTGAACTGTGGAAACTACCAACCAACTGATAAAATTAACTGCGAATTTAGTTAATTTAAGGGTAGATGTTAAAAATAGGTGTTGCGCTTAAGCTAACCTGGTAAAGGTTTAGCAAGCATGGTTTAACCTTTAAGACGAGAGGCTCACTAAAACTTAGGAAGGGTGAATGTAAAATCGATTGAGATCCATAACATACAATTCATAAAATGATGCATAAAAAATTGTTATAATTGAGAATTCGACGTTAAATAGTTTTTGGAAAATTTCTAGGTATTAAATTTCTATGCCTTGTTCTATGATGAACCGTCTGTCTATATTTGTAGACGGGAACAATATGTTCTACGCACAACAGAAAAATGGTTGGTTTTTCGACCCGCGAAGGGTGCTAGAGTACTTTAGGAAAGAGCAACCAGATACAGTACTAATTAATGCCTTTTGGTACACTGGATTGAAAGATCCTCAAGATCAAAGGGGTTTTCGGGATGCACTCATTAGTCTGGGATACACCGTTCGTACTAAAATTTTAAAAGAGTACTACGACGATACCTCGGGTCGCTATTCGCAAAAAGCGAATTTAGATATAGAAATTGTAGTAGATATGTTTAATACAGTAGATCAGTACGATCGCGTAGTTTTATTTAGCGGTGACGGAGATTTTGAGAGAGCTATAGAATTATTAAGGTCAAAAAATACTCATATTACAGTTGTATCTACAGAAGGAATGATTGCAAGAGAGTTACGGAATGCTACCGATCGATACATCGATTTAAATGATATTAGAGAATCCATTGAAAAAGCTGATTATTAGATAAGTGGTGCGTGGTACGTGGTGCGTGTTTTTTATACGATTACTAATAGCTAAAACAGGGATAAATGTCTGGTGAATCTATGGACAATCAATGGGGAACAGAGCGGGTCATAATTTTCGATACTACGTTGCGGGATGGCGAACAGTGTCCTGGGGCAACGCTGAACGTCGATGAAAAATTAGCGATCGCCCGTCAATTAGCTCGCTTGGGAGTAGACGTGATCGAGGCAGGCTTTGCCTTTGCTAGTCCTGGCGATTTTGAGGCAGTGACAAGAGTTGCCAAAGAAGTCGGAACGATTGATGGACCGATCGTCTGTAGTTTGGCAAGGGCAATTAAAGCTGACATTAAAGCCGCAGCCGAAGCCCTCAAGCCAGCCGCTAAAGGCAGAATTCATACATTTATTTCCACATCAGATATTCACTTAGAATATCAGTTGAAAAAATCGAAAGCCGAAGTCTTAGCGATCGCTGAAGAAATGGTGGCTTACGCTAAGTCTTTTATGGACGATGTGGAATTCTCAACTATGGATGCTACCCGCACCGATCCAGAATATTTGTATCAAGTTTTGGAACGGGCGATCGCGGCTGGGGCAACAACAATTAATATCCCCGATACTGTCGGTTACACAACTCCTAGTGAATTTGGCGCATTAATTAAAGGTATTAAAGAAAATGTCCCCAACATCGATCGCGCCATTATTTCCGTCCACGGTCATAATGATATCGGTTTAGCCGTTGCTAACTTTCTCGAAGCCGTAAAAAATGGGGCAAGACAGCTAGAATGTGCCGTTAATGGCATTGGCGAACGGGCTGGAAATACAGCGTTAGAAGAAATTGTGATGGCGCTGCACGTCCGCAGGCAATACTTCAACCCCTTTTTAGGTCGTCCGGCAGAGTCAGAAGCGCCGCTAACTAATATTGATACGCGGGAAATCTACCGCACTTCTCGCCTAGTTTCTAACCTGACAGGAATGCTAGTACAGCCAAATAAGGCAATTGTCGGAGCAAATGCTTTCGCTCACGAGTCTGGCATTCACCAAGATGGTATTCTCAAAAATAAGCTCACCTATGAGATTATGGATGCTGAGTCGATTGGTTTAACAAATAACCAAATCGTCTTAGGCAAACACTCCGGTCGCCATGCTTTTAGTTCGCGCTTGCAAGAATTGGGCTTTAACCTGTCAGAAACAGAATTAAACAAAGCTTTCTTACGATTTAAAGACTTAGCGGATAAGAAAAAAGATATTTCCGACTGGGATTTAGAGGCGATTGTCAACGACGAGATCAAAACGACTCCAGAAGTTTTTCATTTAGAATTAGTCCAAGTATCTTGTGGCGATTGCACTCGTCCGACAGCAACTGTCACCTTACGGACTCAAGATGGTGAAGAACTGACCGATGCAGCGATCGGCACGGGACCCGTGGATGCTATATATAAGGCGATCAATCGGGTGGTAAACGTCCCCAATCAGTTAATCGAATTTTCCGTCCAGTCCGTGACGGCGGGAATTGATGCAATCGGGGAAGTCACGATCCGACTGCGCTACGAAGATAAAGTCTATTCCGGTCATGCAGCAAATACAGACATTATCGTTGCTTCTGCCCAGGCATACGTCAACGCCTTGAATCGGCTTTATGCGGCATTGCAGCATCAACAGCAACGCGATCGCTCGTTAGCATAGTTTTAGATCCTTCTCAACTCCGCTTAAAAACAATACGATCCCCCCAACCCCCCTTCATAAGGGGGGCAACACGATCCCCCCAACCCCCCTTCACAAGGGGGGCTAATAGTAAGTAGTCAGTAGGGTGGGCAACGCCCACCTTAACTGTAGGTTGAGGCTAATAATAAGTAGGGTGGGCAACGCCCACCTTGACTGTAGGTTGAGGATTGCGTTCGATAAAATATGCCCACTGTCCGACTTCGACATTCAGTCAATTGGCATTCAGTCAATTTGAGTTTGTTTGCCTTGTTAGTACTGCTAATTGCGATCGCCACAGCACTATATACATCTAGCGAACGTAACTTTTATTGGTGGATCGATTGGTATTACAAAACTATCGAGGTTGCTGGTGCTTTTCGTCAATCTCCCATCGCAGGCATTAGTAACTTTTTGCAATCGCTAGGAGCAGAACGAAATAAAATTTACACTCTGCCATTAGTGCCATTTATCCTACTATTTGGCGAGTCGCGATTAGTCTATCAAATTGGTTTAGCACTCGTTTATTTACTACCCTTTTCCCTGGTAATGGGAGGTTTGGGGACGCGATTGATTGCAGCCAATTCTATAGCTGTTTTTTGGTCAACGGCAATTTTTAGTTTATTAATTCCTATCAATTGGATACCAACTTTTCTTGGCATTCCAGATACGGGAGGGGCTGGATTAATTGGGCTAGCGATTTGGATTTACTTGCAAGATATGAGACTGAAACGTTGGTGGCGCGTGCCAGCGATTGGTGTCTTATTAGGATCGGCGATTCTCTTTCGTCGTCATTTTGCTTACGGGGCGATCGCTGTTTTAGTTGCAATGTCTCTGCAAGCATCGATATTTTTCTGGACTACTAGACGTATAAAACCACAACTAGCGTGGCAGAAATTACGGCAACTTGCAGTCAAGATTGGTTTAATTGCTATCATCTGTTTTATTACTCTTGCGGCGATCGCTTGGCAGTTTACTTATAACGCGCTAGTTACAGATTATCGAGGGCTGTATGCTTCTTGGAGTTTCCCAATTCATACAATTGTCGAACTCTATGCTGCTTATTTTGGCTGGGCAACGCTCATACTTGCCGCACTCGGATTTCTAGTTGGAATTGTGACTCGTACTCTGTATCTTCCAGCATTTAGTTTCATCTGGCTGTTTGGCGTAGTCTCAGTAGTAGAATGGTTGATTCTCTTGCGCTATGCCAATGTGTTTTATTGCCTCCATTTGTCCCCAATTGTGGTATTAGGATTAGCTAGTGGTATTTGGACGGCTTACTTAAAACTCAAAGTTAAATTTCGTCCGCTCGTTTCAGGTATAGTTATTTTCTATCTGATTAGTAACTTAGTATTTGGACTGACTCCGATTGGGAAATTTCAGCATCCTCTCCGTTCCCTATGGACGCTGAATATTCCTCCCTTAGTCCGGGCAGATTACGATGAAGCGATCCAATTAGTAGCTTACTTACGTCAAATTGCGACTAATAAAAAGTCAATTTATATTGTTGGTTTCCAGCGGTTGCAGCTCAACAGTGGTATGGTGCGGGCAGTCGAACGTAGTGTATACAAACAAAACGAGCGAGATAATTTACTGTTGCTAGGCGTGCCTCAAGTTGATTCTCAAGATTTTTATCCTGTAGAAAGACTGTTACAAGCAGAGTATGTCGTCATTCCTCACCCATTACCAAATTTTGAGAGCGACTTTACCAAAGTTCCAGTGGTAGGGGAGTGGTTACCTCTCAAAGAACATGATGTTGTTACAGTTGTCTCTAATGCTTTTCAGCAAAATTGGGAAATAGCCAAAGATTTTCAGCTTTTACCCGTCCAGTTTCATTTAGCCAATGGTGCTGTTGTGAGTATTTACCAGCGTTTGCGTCCTACTTCCATAGAAACGGCAATCCACACCCTCGCCACCATGCAACAGAGAATTGGGCAGCGTCCAGGGGGACAGTTGGATTGGATGAGTTTGAGTCATCTATGGCAAGACAACAAAGTTACTAAAAACATCACCCGTAGCTATAGATTATTAGCGTATGCCGTCCCAGGAAGAGGAACGCAACCAATATCGTTCTTGTATTTGGGAACTTTAACCAACCGCACCCAAGTCACAGGTAAAGTGACTCTATTTGGCAAAACCTGTAATGGTGCTACGCTCAGTATAGAAATGCGCGATCGCCAAGGTCAACTCGTCAGCGCGATCGCATCGCAATCTTTCACTCATAAGTCTTACAAACTTCAAGTATCGTTGGCTAGCCAAAATCCAGAACCAACTTATTTATTATTAAACGCTCAAACGAGCGATAAAAATGATTTAATCAAAAGTTGTATTGTAGAAATCGATTCTTTAAAAGTATCTAACTTCTGACTCCGGACTTCCCTCTTATGGAAAATCAAAGATTAGAAAGAGAAAAACAATTTCACGATGCTTGGGCTGCGGCAATTGATGTTGAGGGAATTCGGGTAGCAGACTATTTTGAAGCTTGCACGGCTCCAGAAAATCGATTTATTCTCAGACATATGGGAGACGTGCAAGGAAAAAAAATCTTAGATTTAGGTTGCGGTGCAGGCGAAAACAGCGTTTATTTTGCTAAAAAAGGGGCGCTATGCATGGCAGCTGATTATTCTCCAGGTATGGTAGAAGTTGCTTTAGATTTAGCAGCTAAAAATGGTGTAAAAATCGAGGGACGAACGATGGATGCATCTGCTCTAGATTGTCCCGATAATTCTTTTGATTTTGTTTACGCTGCCAATTTACTACACCATCTTCCCGATCCTCGCGCTGCTATATTGGAAATGCATCGAGTTCTTAAGCCTGGCGGAAAAGCTTGCTTTTGGGAGCCGTTAAAACACAATCCCATTATCAACGTTTACCGTCGCATCGCTACTAAAGTTCGTACGGAAGATGAAATGCCGCTCGATATTGCGATCGTTAAGTTTATCGAACGTAATTTTTCTCATACCAATTACGATACTTTTTGGATTGCCACACTCTGGATATTTTTGCAGTTTTATTTAATAGAAAGAGTCGATCCAAATAAAGAACGTTACTGGAAAAAAATAATTATCGAACATCAGAGATTAGCTCCAGCCTATTTACGTTTAGAAAAGTGGGATAAGCTGCTGAAAAAAATCCCTGGCATGAAAAGATATGCTTGGAATTTGGCAGTTGTGGCAACAAAATAAATAGTTATCAGGGAAGAGTGGTAGTTGGTAGTTGGTAGTTGGTAGTGGTGCGTGATTTAATTCTTCTCTGCTCCCATGCCCGTCTGCTCCCCTGCTCTCTTCACTCCCTCAGCTCTCTTACTCTGCTCCCTGCTCCCTCTAAAAAGACGAACCTGGCTGTTGCAAAAACTCTTCTTCTTCTGGGGTAGAGACTCGCTCTAAAATTTTGTTGCGGTGGGGAAAGCGTTCGAATCTTAAAATGACTTCGCGGTGACGCAAGGCATAGGTAATTGCATCAGCACTATCAGGATCGTCGCTCAGCTGTTGAAATAGAGCTACAGAACGATTTTGATCCTCTAGGTTTTCGCTGTGTTCAAAAGGACAGTAAATAAACCAGCGTTGTACGGGTAATAATTCGCGATCGTAGCCTTGGGCTACGGCATACTGTGCGGTAGATAGGGCTTGCCAGTCAGTCGCGAAAGCTTGAGGTTTACTGCGAAACATATTGCGAGGAAACTGATCGAGCAGCAAGATCAAAGCCAGACAGCTGAGGGGAGAACTTTTCCAGGTGTCTAAATTCCCTGCTGCGGCTTGTTCGTAATCGCTCAGAAAGCGGGCTTCCACTTCTCGATCGAATTCAGGCTTTTTAATGAACCAAATCTGTCTTGGTTTTCCATAACTAGCCTGTTCGGGAGTACCAAACCAAAAATCTAAAATTCTTTTTGCCTGTTCTGATGACATGGCTGACAAACAACTCTATTGATTCTTACAAATCGCTTGCCTCATTTTCCGCATATTTTCTGGTAATTCAAATTGCATCGCTTGTTGAATAAAAATCGATGGAATTGGAACGTTAGGCGTAGCTTGTACGGCATAAGTGAGTAAAGTGCCAATTCCGCAATCTTGCAGGTTTAAATCTGCTGTAAAGTCGGTGAAAGTACCTTTTTCCATGCGAAACTGAATGCGCTGCTGGACTTCCTCAAACACGTTTAAATAGATTTCAACTTGAGCAGTGAAAATGAGAAACGCTTTGCGGGCAACTTGATATAAGCGCTTCACCTCACCTCGCTGCAAGACTTCGCTCTGGATCACGTCGGGAAAATATTGTACCCAACGAGGATAATCGGTAAGCTGCTGCCAGACTTGCGATCGCTGCATTGGTAGATACATACATGCTGTCACAGCCCCGCCCCATGTCGAATGAGGGCGCGTTTGAACTAAAATTTCCCCCCGCATCAAAGCTGTTTGCTCTGTCTGACCGAGCGTCGTACCTATATACATTGCTGTCATACTAACTTCGTTATTCCTCACACTTATGCACTTAGCGATCGCAAGCAGTATACTGCTTACTCTACCTATAGTTTTGTTAAGAGATGGTGAACGTACTATAAAGGTTCCCCAAATTTTGCCAAAAGCGATCTGTTTGGGGAGAATTCGGAATTTGGAATTCGGAATTCGGAATTATTTCTGTTTTAGTTTTCGGGTGGAGGTGACGAGAATACCAACAATTTCTGATGCTTCAGTCAGTAAAGGCTGAAATTTGTTGAGTTTAACCATACCAGATTCAATGAGAATTTCTAACCAGTACTCAGTTTCACGGGCTTCTTTGAGTGCAATTTCTAACTTGCTCAAAAAATCTTTGTCTGATTGTGCCGATTGCGCTTCGCGGACATTTGCACCAACACTTGTACCGCTCCTCAACAGCTGCCTAGATAAAGTTCTACATACTCCTGGCTTTTCGTCTAAAAAGCTACAAGCCTTAATCACTCTAATTGCAAATTTCTGTGTTCTCTCAGTAATAGGAGTATAGTTATTCATGTCTAAATCTAAACTTAAGGTATAATTTTATACTATATATTTAGATTCGTCTTGAATTCCAAATTCCGAATTCCAAATTCCGAATTCCGAATTATCTTGGTACAGGTACTTGATTTAATAAATTATTAATTAATGTTTCAATTTGAATCCCATCGAGTAAACTTTCGGGTTTGAGAATGAGACGGTGACGCAGCAGAGGTGGAGCTACAGCTTTGACATCATCAGGGGTGACGTAATCTCGTCCGGCAAGCCATGCGGCGGCTTGACTGGTTTGCAGCCATGCTACGGCACAACGAGGGGAAGCACCCAAAGTTAAATCGGGATGTTGGCGCGATCGCTGCACCAGAGCAAGGAGATAGTCTACAATTGGCTCTGCTACTTGTACCGATTTGACTTCCTGACGCGCTTGTAAAACCAACTTCACGTTAGCAACGGGTTCGATTTGAGCAATATCTAGCCGTCGAGATTGAAAACCCTTTTGGCTGTTCAGCAGCATTTGCTTTTCATGCTGGCGATCGGGATATTCTACCGTTAATTTGAATAAAAATCTGTCTAGTTGGGCTTCTGGTAAAGGATAAGTTCCCTCAAATTCCAAAGGATTTTGCGTGGCGATCGCCCAAAATAATTCCGGTAGCGGCAAGCTTTCACCATCCAAAGTCACTTGCTGTTCTGCCATTGCTTCTAATAAAGCGGCTTGTGTTTTGGGTGGCGTGCGGTTGATTTCATCTGCCAACAAAACTTCAGTAAATACGGGTCCCTTTTTCAGCGTAAAGTTACGACTGTTAAGGTCGAGAATATTCGTACCTGTGATATCAGCAGGTAAGACATCTGGTGTCAGTTGCACGCGGCGAAATTCTGCTTGAATAAGTTGCGCCATCACTTTCACTAGCAGAGTTTTTCCCGTACCTGGTACGCCTTCTAAAATGACATGTCCCCCCGCTAGCATTGCCACCAATAATTGTTGTACTAATTGAGATTGACCGACAACAACTCGGTTGAGGGCTTCACTGAGGCGATTTAATTCAGCGCGGAGTTCGGGCATGAGAAGGGGTAAGTAGGGATTAGAGTAGGGGCGCACAGTTGTGCGCCCCTACTGAAAGAAACGTGATAACTAATCAGGTTTAACATAACTGCGGATGGTGCGCCATTGTTTTAACCAATTTAATAGGTCTTTGTCACTGAGGCGGCGCTTTTGCCCATGCAGCCGCAGCAATTGTTCGAGTTCGGTAGGCGATCGCCCCGTTTGCTGTACCCATGCTTGAATCAGTGCTTGCCGTTCTAAGGGAATTTGTCCGAGTCCTAAAGCTTGCTGGAGTTGTTTTTGCTCGGCATTACCAACTGTATCTATGACAAAATCGCTGGCTTGGGCTTTTTGCAACACCCCTGCTAAAGCTTCAATATAAGCAGTGCTATTGTCTGCGATCGCTGTTTTGAGAGTAGCTGGTTGCCCGAAACGACGATTGCTAGCCAGAATAAACACAAATAGCACGATCGCGGTTTGAAACAGGGCAGCAGCTAAGGGTCTTTGTGCTAAATAAGATAGGAAATTCCTTTCACCCGCTCGTTCTCTGACTTCTTTATCTCGGTAGCCGTGAATGTATTCGTCTATCCAGATCGGTCGATCGCCTTGAGTCGCGAGTTGAGCTAAGTATTTATAGTTATTGGGATAGTCTTGGTAGGCATTTGCTGCTAAATAAGGGGTGACACAGAATATGACCTGTCCTTCACCAATTTTTTCTTGCCATACAACTGCACCATAGCGATCGCCCAATAGCGATTGCTGTTGCTGGTCGATCCCTGCTCTGCGCCGCGTATCGATTTTAATATTAATTAACTCGTTGTTTTGTTGCTTGGTGCTGAACTCAGCTGGTGTGACTGGCTGGGGTACGCCCAAAATTATCAAAGTGTTGCCTCGTTCCACCCACTGCTTTTCTACGTAATTCAAGCCGGAATTGGGTTGGTTAAGGACGCGCAGCAATGTTATTTGATTTTGTTTGCTTAACTCACTGGATGGCTTTTGCCAACGCTTAACAGGCGTGCCTCGGTTTTGCATGTATGCATACCAAGCTCCATATCCATCGGGGCTGCGGCTGTAGGTAGAGCCAAGACGCGAAGGATTATTGGGTGCAGTAACTAGGCTGAGAAAGACGATCGCAGCGATCGCAATCGCCCCTAACCACCATCGATGACGTAGATTTCGCACACTCCACCTACCATGAAGAGAATTCGCAGCTATACAAACTCAGTCTACCCAGGCGGACGTTTGTGTAGTGCCATTCTAGTCTGGGCACCCAATTGAATTTGTGCAATAGATCTATTCTTGTCTGGCAATATCTCGATATGCCTGCTGACATCGTTCAAATGTTTCTGATAAAACCTCACCATCGCTAAAGCATAATTGCTCGTGGGTGGTAATCAGCGTGCGGTAAGACTGAAACTGGGGTAGTTGTTGAACTAATTGCAAGTATTCTCGATCTGTGCGACTGAGTTGATGGCGGGCGATCGCTCGTTCGTGCAACAGTTGTAGCGTTGCCATATACAAACAGCGACAAGCTTCGCGATAATTACCTCGATCGAAATAAGTTTGCGATCGCTTTAACCAAGCTTCGACTGGCATTTCACTGGTTCTAGAAGTCGTCTTTCCACCAACAGCGCCCCTAGTTTTCAATTCTATGAAATAAGGCTCCAAGCGTCGCCATACATACCTCACTAGCCACAGCAACAAGGCAAATGCCGCTATCCAGGCGATCGCTTTTAATCCCTCCACTAACCATGAAGGGATGCCTTCTGGCAACTGGGGAATGTTTTTATTCAACCTCATCGTTTGGAGTTCGAGCCATTCCCCTACCTGTTGCTGTAATTGAGATAACTGCCAACCTATGCTATTTTTTTCAAATTCGCCTTCTTTCATCGGGAGTTGGGAGTGGTGCGTGGTGCGTGGTGCGTGGAAGAGATTGTACTTAATATTTTCCTGAGTCTTGACTTTTGACTTTTGACTTACCCATTACCCATTACCTTTTCTTCAGACTTTATCAGTATCCACCCTGCGATCGCTAAGATAGCGCCTAGAACGAGAAAACCGATATCCCAGATTAACTCATTAGTCCCTGGCTTGACATGGTGAATGCCGAGAATTTGATGGTCGATTAACCCCTCAAAGAAGTCGAACAATCCTACGCCTAGCAACAAAGCACCAAAGAAAGTTCTGCCCGACCAAAACACGTCTTTTTGTTCGCCTGCCCGCCAGAGTAAAAATATTCCTAGTAAAGTTAATATCCACGTAGCCGCATCGAAAAAGCCATCCCACACCATGTTGACCTTCATTTCTGCAACAGTGACAGTCGGTCGAACGCTGCTGAGCATGTGATGCCATTGCAAGATTTGATGGAGCAATATACCATCAAATAGTCCGCCAGTTCCCAACCCAAGGATAATTCCAGATGCAATTAAAGGGTTGCGCTGCGTGCGAAGTTGTTTCGCTTCCATTTTCAGTCCTCTGCGACAGTTCTTTTCACAATGGCAGTCCACTACGTGAATTTCTTCTGTCTGATGGTGAAGATAGGAGCAGCGATCGCCAATTCCTACAAAAAAAACCAATACAAAAGACTGAAGGGAAGATATTTCTCTCCTTCAGCTTCTGAAATGCAAACTAACTTGCGTATCTTGTCTTGACTCAAAAGAATAAATACTAGAAGTCTAAGCAGCGAGTGGGTATTGCCCACCTTACCATACTTCTATCCCTTCAGTTTTGACTTTTGACTTTTAACTTTTGACTTTTTCTAGTAGCTTCTAGAAGATTCGCGGCGGTTATAGCTACCTCTGCTGTTGCTAGTTCTACTACCACCTTCCTCGCGTGGCTTGGCTTTATTTACCTTCAGCACTCGTCCCATCCATCTAGCGCCATCTAGCTCCGAAATAGCAGCTTCTTCTGCGTCTTCTGTTTCCATTTCAACGAAACCAAAGCCACGCGGACGACCGCTTTCTCGGTCTATAGGTAGCTGTACTCGTGTCACAGTGCCGTAATCGGCAAATACCTTAGTCAAATCTTCTTGGGTAACGTCATATGACAAGTTACCTACATATATGGACATTCCTACTCTCTCCTGAGTCCGAATCGTTGTCGAGATGACGGTTCGGAGGAGCATCTGAATTAGCAAACACAAACACAACTACCGAATCTACTCTCTATTTTAGAGTAGCATAAAATCGCTGTAACTTATACTGGCTGCGGGAATGATTAGTTTACTTTCCTCAAATGATTAGTATTACCTATGGTGCAAACCTTGCTAGCTCGTTCACATTTTGTTACAAAAGGAGAGTATGGATAACTTCTACAATCGCGTAAACTTATGTTTGGCGGATTAACTGGTTTTACTAATCCTACTGGCACTGATTGGGGCGAGCAAATGCTCAATACTGTTGCCAGCAAGACAATTCGTCACTTATTTACACAAAGTGAGTCGGTAGAAGTTGCCGTTCGTTGTTATCCTTCGAGTAAACTCTTGCAAGGTAGCATTGATAGCTTCAAGATGAGCGGTCGCGGTTTGCTGATCCGGCGTGAATTTTGGGCAGAGGAGATGTCGTTTGAGACGGATGCTGTAGCGATAGATTTCAGCTCTGTTCTAGGTGGTAAACTTGCCCTCAAACAACCGACTCAAGCTGTAGCTCAAGTGACGCTATCAGAAGAAGGAATTAACAGGGCGTTTGAAGCAGAACTGGTGAAAAAACGCCTGCTCAATTTGACTTTACCTAGTTTGACTGAATTATCTGGTGGCAAGCCAGTCTCGTTTCAGGAAGTTCGGGTAGAGTTATTGCCGGAGAATGAAATTAAGATCTGGGCTAAGGCAGACTTATCTCAAGAGGAATTAGTACCAGTTAGCCTCACAGCAACTTTAGGTATTGAACGGCGGCGACGAGTACAATTTCAAAACCCTAGATTTGAAGTAGAAACGCTACCAGAATCTCAACGAGAGACTTCTCTGGCTTTAGCACGAGCTTTGGCAGAAATTTTGAATAATATGGTCGATCTCGATCGCTTCGACTTAGATGGCGTTACCATGCGGCTAAACCGCCTAGAAACTAAAGGCAAGTTGTTAGTTTTTAGCGGCTACGCTCAGATCGAGCGCGTACCAGGAAAACAATAGAGCGTGTAGACTAGCTCTACACGCTCTATTGTTTTAGCGTCCTACGCCAACGTAGTAGAATCCAGCTTGTTGTAGAGCTTCGCGATCGAGGTAGTTACGACCGTCAATCATGACGGGGTTAGTCATTAACGATGCCATCTTGTTGTAGTCGAGATTGCGGAATTGCTGCCAATCAGTGACGAGGACTAGAGCATCGCAGCCATCGGCAAGGCGTTCGGGATCTGTTTCAACCAAAACACCCGTTAGCCCGTGACGCATTCCAGATTGGGCAACAATGGGATCGTAGGCTTTTACCTTTGCTCCTAAGCGGTTGAGATGCTCGATTAAATTGAGAGCAGGAGCATCGCGCATATCATCAGTATCGGGTTTAAATGTCAGTCCCAATAGTCCGACTGTTTTCCCTTTGAGGATCTTGAGTACCTGCTGGAGTTTTTCTACTGCAATTAAACGCTGGCGTTGGTTAACGCTCACAGCAGCTTTGAGCAGATGAGTATCGTAGCCGTAGTCATCAGCAGTATGAATCAGCGCTGAAACATCTTTGGGAAAGCAGGAACCACCCCAACCAATGCCTGCTTGCAAGAACTTATTACCAATGCGGGAATCTAAACCGATACCTTTAGCAACTTGGGTCACATCTGCACCGACGCGATCGCAAATATTGGCAACTTCGTTAATAAAGCTAATTTTAGTGGCTAAAAATGCGTTTGCTGCATACTTAATCATCTCTGCCGAACTAATATCGGTGGCGAGAACTGGTACGGGGGGTAAAGACTTGTCTTCGGCGTACTGGCGCTCGATAATTGGAGCGTACAGCTCTTGCATCATGGCGATCGCTTTGGAGCTGCTACCACCCAAAACAATGCGATCGGGGTTAAAAGTATCGTAGACGGCGCAACCTTCACGCAAAAACTCAGGATTGCTCACGACATCAAATGCAGGGACGCTTTCCAAAGTCGTGACTTCGCCACCACCAGCGCCAACTAACACCTTCTGGCGTTCGACAATGCCATCGAGAACGATCATTCGTACCCAGTCACCAGAGCCGATTGGTACTGTAGACTTGTTGACAATTACTTTATAACCACCATCCAAATGAGCGCCAATGCTGCGGGCTACAGCCTCAACATAGCGAGTATCGCTTTCTCCAGTTGGTAGCGGTGGAGTACCGACAGCAATAAATAAGATTTCTCCATGTGCCACACCGCCACCGATGTCTGTGGTAAACTCTAACGTCCCTGCCTGCATTGCTCCTGTCATGATCTCGGACAGCCCTGGTTCAAAAATCGGAGACTGTCCGGCTTTCATGAGCTTGACTTTCTCTTCATTGTTGTCCACGCAGATGACATGGTGTCCGATGTGAGCTAAGCAAGCACCCGTAACTAAACCGACATAGCCTGTACCAATTACGCAAACACGCATATACTTTTGTCCTCAACGGTGTATGGGTGATAGAAGTTTAAGATGTGAGCTTGGGTATGGAGTGCGAACGATGCAGATATGAGCGATCGCCCATTCTCCTAGCTAGACAAATAGTTACTAGGAATTACTAGCAATTCCCGCCTCGCTGTAAGTTGTTGGCTGGGGTTGCTGCAAGCGCTGCCGAAAATCTTCTACTGTCAGTTTTAATCCTTCTGATAGAGGCAAAGTTGGTTCCCAGCCCAGCCAGGTTTTAGCACGGGTAATATCTGGGCGGCGACGGCGCGGATCGTCTTGCGGAAGGGGCGCAAATTTGATTTCTGCTTGAGGGTTCACCAGATTGCGAACTGCTTCAGCTAGTTCTAGAATGGTATACTCGTCTGGATTGCCTAGATTGACAGGACCAATTTGCTCTCCATTCATCAATCGCATTAATCCTTCTACCAAGTCAGACACGTAGCAAAAACTGCGAGTTTGAGAACCATCACCATACACCGTCATCGGCATATTCTTCAAGGCTTGTACGACTAGGTTACTCACAACTCGTCCATCGTTTTCTAACATGCGGGGACCGTAGGTGTTAAAGATCCGCGCCACGCGAATATCGACATCATTTTGTCGATGGTAATCAAAGGCGAGAGTTTCAGCAATGCGCTTGCCTTCGTCATAACAAGAGCGAATGCCAATTGGATTGACGTTACCGCGATACTCTTCAGTTTGCGGGTGGATTTCTGGATCGCCATAGACTTCTGATGTAGAAGCTAGCAGAAATCTTGCTTTGACTCGCTTTGCCAGTCCTAGCATATTCAACGTTCCCATCACATTAGTTTTGACGGTTTTGACTGGGTTGAATTGGTAGTGAACGGGAGACGCAGGACAAGCCAGGTGATAAACTTGGTCTACTTCTAGGCGAATGGGTTCGGTGATGTCATGACGGATTAATTCAAAATAGGGATGATCCATCCATTTCAAGATGTTACGCTTGTGTCCGGTGTAGAAGTTGTCTAGGCAGATAACTTCATGTCCCTGTGCCATTAATCGGTCGATCAGGTGAGAACCTATAAATCCAGCGCCGCCAGTGACCAAAATTCTCATAGATTTTCTTGTTAGTTACAGCAGTCTTAACTAGACTCGTTAAGTATTTTTATCAGAACTGTGCTTCTGTGACAAACGATCTGTGATGCAATTGTGCATACAGAAGTTCGATTGGCAGTGCCGAACGGAAAAGTCGAGCATACCAACACACATGCTTAGTTGATTATTCCCTAAGTTAAACAAAAACTAACGATCGCTAGTTACAAAAACCATGATAGTAGGACAAAATTCACGAAATCTAAAAATAATCTTTATAAAATTTGTGGTGTTTATGTGCTACATGCTACCATCTGTCAGGCATAAGTTATTCAGTATAGAGACGTTACATGTATCAGTGTAGAGACGTTACATGTAACGTCTCTACAAAGTTATCCTCACTCCTCGCTCCTCGCTGAAAAGCTGGCTGGTTGTGGTTCGCCTAGCATGATCAACGAACAAGCGATCGCTCCGATCAACTGGGTTGTCGTGTCGGCGATTGTTAAACCGCCAGCACTCGTTCGTCGCCTAGTGGAACGTATGACGACGAGATCGCAGTCTTTGGCTACTTCTAGAATTGCTTGAGTGACGTTAGGGTGAGGCTTAATGCGAATTTCTGGGTGATCTGGTAAAGCCAGCTTATCAACCAACAGAGAGAGTTGCGATCGGATCCAAGCGACTCTGCCTGGAGTTGTATTGCGATCGCAGATGTGTAACAAAACAATATGCGCTCCATTTGCTGCGGCTAACAAACTGACAAATCTCAGGACGCTAACCGCTTGCGGTGTAATATTCTCTACTGGGACTAAGATTTGTCTAAATTCTTTGGGCGATTTGAGTAAGCGGCTAACAGCTACCGGACAGTGAGCTGCCCATAAAACGCTATCGATGACATTACCAAATAAGCGGGCGCGTAAACCAGTGCGTTGTCCCCAGCCCATGACAATTAAACTAGCGTGTTGCTCTTTGGCAGCGCGACTAATTCCTTGAGCGATCGCATCGTCAATCCTTAATAAAGGTTCTGCTTCTACTCCCAGTTCGCGGCTTAAGTTGGTGGCATTTTCTAGTAGGGTATCGCCGCGTTTAAAGGCTGCTTCTAATTGGGGTGCATCCATATGAGCGGTAGCTTTGGCGATCGCTAGAGGAAGGATTCTACCCTGAGCTTGGCGAGCTAGTAAAGCTGCCATTTCAATTAAGTATTGCTCTGTCTTCGGGTTATAAACGGGAACCAAGACACCAAATGAGTGTGTTGCCGTTTCTCCTGTACTCCAATAAGGCGATACTGGCTCTGGTTCTAATTCTTGGGAAGCATCGATCAAGGTAGGGGCTACCCGACTCGTGACTAGTGGTCCGAGAGTTGCGGTTACGAGTAACAATACGATGACGCTGTTTAACACCTCTTTAGTCAACAATCCTGCTTCGTAACCTACTAGCGTAGCTGCTAGAGTTGCTCCTACCTGTGGCACTGATAAAGACCACATGGTCAGCATTTCATTCCACTTGTAGCGATAAATCAGTTTGGCAAAATATGCTGCTAAAAACTTACTAACGATCAGACCAGTGACAATAGCTAAAGTTAGCGTGATGGAGTTAATGCTGGCAATGAAAGCGGGAATATCAATCAGCAATCCAAGGCTGACAAAGAAAATTGGAATAAACAAGACGCTGCCGACAAACAGCACTTTTTCTTTGACTGGTCCTTCTCCAACAGCATCGTTCACCGCCAAGCCAGCCAGGAAAGCGCCGACAATCTTTTCTACGCCAATTAATTGAGCGCCCACTGCGGCAAGAAACACTGCTAATAAGACAAATAAAAACTGATTGCCCTGATCGTCGCCCGAACGCTTGAAAAATTCTTTGCCTGCGCGATCAAATCCAAACAAAACTACGACTGAATAGATGACCAAAGAGCCAATTAAAGTGGCTAATCGGGTAGCAGAGAAATCACCCTGATGAATAGCTACACAAATGGCTAGTACTAACAACGCACCAATATCGGTGAAGATAGTCGCCCCAATCGTAACGGTGACAGCTTCATTTTTCACGACTCCCAAGCGGCTGACGATCGGATATGCCAGCAAGGTGTGAGAAGCAAACAGGGAACCAATGAGGATAGAAGTGTTCCATTTACCAGGAAAGAAAATTAGCCCTACTGCTGTGCCCATAATTAGGGGAACTAAGAAAGTAAAGCTACCAAAAGTTAACGAGCGATTCCGTGTTTGCCGAAATTGCTCCATGTCAATTTCTAAGCCTGCCACAAACATCAGATAAACTAACCCGATTTCTGGCAGCAAATCCATTGGTGGCGCTCCCCGCTCTAGTACCCGTAACCCTTGGGGACCCAGCACTACCCCTGCTGCTAGCAATCCGACTAATCCTGGCACTTTCAAGAAGCGCTCAAATAGCAGCGGTACGAATAAGATGACTAACAGCAGAATTAAAAATGGAACTATCGGTTCTTTAGTAATGCTTTCAGCGGCTGGCGCAGCAGCAAATAAGTGTAGTAGCCGTTCCATGTGTACCATGTCTGTTCGAGCAGGCAGCGATCGCGCCAGGATAGTAAATAAATGACAGGGAATTATATCCTACCCTGCCAGCGAGTGAAAATTCATTCTGAAGATAATGGACTTTCTCTCTAAAAAATACCTATCTAGAGAGGGATTCATTTAACCACGGTTAGGTATTAACGAGCGGGAATTAACTGTTAGTTGGAGATCGTTGGTAAAAGTAAAATTTCCCATTCTTTTTTTATATTGACAAACTGATTAATTTTCAACTACTGCTATTTTATTTATCTATAGTCTAGTAACACTTGTCACAGTTTGAGTGCAGAGATACTAGTTCAAAAGAAAATTGATGCAGTAAAGACAGCTACTACTTGAGGCGCAGTTGTCTAGATTGTTAGACTTAGTATATTTAAATACGATACTCAACGAATTCGCTCGAAGACTAATCTGAAATTAAATGCGAATGCTCCAGCTCAGGGAGTGAAGTTGGAAACTATGAGTGACAGGAGCAGATTGACACTTGACTCGCAAGGCTTCGCACGCGGGTCGCGATCGCGTTTTTCCAAACAGTAGAAATTCACTTTTGACTCTCAAAGAATTTTTCAGAAGATCGAGTTTATTTAAAACCAGCATTACGCCAGAAAAAATATTATTTGCATGTAGTTAAGCCACAAAAAAATTACACGATTTTTAGATAAGTCTATTTCTAAAAATACATGCGATCGAAAAGATTGCGACCTCCATTTTTAAAAAAGTTAAATAAATCAGGTAGAAAAAAGTCAAAATGATAACTTTGAAGACAAATAATTTTGGTCGAAGCTTTTTAGCTAAAATCTGCAATAAACAAAGTTGTTAAGATCGCCCAGGTTGTTTTTATTAAAAAGTAAGTTTAGCAGCGATCGTCCCCATCTTTAGTTATATAAGTAGACTCTAATATAACCTCCCTATTGATAGAGCCATGATTCCAACTTCGGACTGAGGAAAAAACAGCTATAAAAGTGAAAACTATAAATACATAGCACGAATACCAAAAATAACAAAAATTTGTGTTTGTGCCAGAAATATTGTTGATACCTAAAAATAGGGGGTAAGAAAATGGCAGTAGGTCAACACAAGCGAGCTGTCGGTGTGTTTGCCAATCGCCACGATGCGGAAACTGCGATCGGGGAGCTAAAAAGTGCGGGATTTCCCATGCACAAAGTCACGATTATTGCCCAAGATGCAGACCGCAAAGCCGATGTTGCTGGCGTAAACGTTCAAGATAAAAACCAAGCTGGCAACAAAGCCGATGAAGGTGCAACCGCCGGAGCGCTCACGGGTGGAACTTTGGGAGGTATAACCGGTTTACTCGTGGGTCTAGGAGCTTTGGCAATTCCTGGAGTCGGTCCCATTATGGTAGCTGGGGAGTTAGCTACAGTTTTGACGACTACAGTAGCAGGTGGTGCGATCGGTGCGGCTGCGGGTGGTCTTGTTGGTGCTTTAATCGGTTTGGGAATTCCAGAAGAACGCGCTCAAGTTTATAGCGATCGCGTCGATCGAGGCGATTATCTCGTGATTGTCAAAGGCTCCGATGAAGAAATTGCCAGAGCAGAAGCAATTCTCAACCATCGTGGGATTGAGGAATATGGCGTGTACGACGCTCGCGATGTCGATACAACGCCCTCTGCTATGCCTATGGGGAGCAGCTCTACAGGCACAACTGCCGACTATACTCCTGCCGCTACAGGAATGCCAGTTGGTTACAGTGCTGGATATATGCCAGGGATGACTCCAACCGCAGATTATGCACCAGGTACGGTCGCGCCCGGAACTGTCACGCCTACGGCAGATAGATCGCTATATCGTAGAAAGCGTGCTGTAGGTGCATTTACCAGCCGTCACGATGCAGAAACCGCACTTAATCAATTACGGGAATCTGGTTTTCCGATGGATAACGTGAACGTAGTATCCAAGAACGCAGACCGGATCGATAATATTGCTGGTGCAGATGTAAAGAAGAATGTTGGCAATAAAGCTGACGAAGGCGCAGCTGCCGGAGCATTAACTGGTGGCGCTATTGGGGGAATTGGCGGTCTTTTAGTTGGTTTAGGCGCTTTAGCGATCCCTGGAATTGGTCCAGTTATGCTTGCGGGTGCAACAGCAACAACCATAGCTACCGCACTTTCAGGTGGTGCTATTGGTGCAGCAGCAGGAGGTCTTGCGGGTGCGTTGGTTGGTTTAGGCATTCCTGAAGAACGCGCCAAAGTTTACAACGATAGACTCTCCCGAGGAGATTACCTAATTTTCGTAGACGGTACGGAAGACGAAATTCGTCGAGCTGAGTCAGTTCTGCATCATCGTGGGATTCAAGAATGGGGGATTTACGATGCACCCGATGCCGATACTCCTCGCCGGAGCGAATATGCTGCCACAGACACCCGCAACACTGTTCGTGGGGATGATGTCATTGACTCCGATACTCGGCGTACCAATTACGATTCAGGTGTAGTCGATCCTAACGACCCAAAAGTCATCATCGTTGATAAACGCGACTCGACTCTATAAGCGTTGTGGTTGACAGTTGACGGCTGAATGTTAACCGTTAACTGTCAACAGTTACTCAATCAAATTGTTTGAACTACTTTCCATTGAGAGACTGAGAAATGAAAAGATTATTTCCATTATTACTAGGTGGCTTTATTGCCCTTGGTGCATTTGGGTGTGAAGCGGGTGTAGAAAAAACCAGTACCGAAGCTCCTAATTCAGCTAATCAAACTGGTGAGGTAGCTGACACCGAAACTGCTAAGCAGAATCAAGAGGATGCCACTGATGAAATTCGCAGAAAGCAGTTAGACGCTGATATTAGAGCTAGAGAGCAGCGCAACAACGCTACTGGGGGAGATGCTCAACGAGCTGACGCAGATTTGGAAAGCGAAGTCCGTAGCAAGTTAGAGGCAAATTTACCCGCAAGTCAATTAGCGGTTGAAGCTGAAGACGGAGCCGTGAAAGTTTCAGGTACAGTACCGACTCAAGAGCAACTCGATCGCATTGAGCCATTGGCGAGGGAGATTAAAGGGGTACAGCAAGTGAGCGTTAATGCCCAAGTTGCCCCAGCACAGCAAAAACCAGAAAGCTAATAACTTCAATACACCACTATGCGATCGCCTCTTTACTATCTTGAGTAAAGAGGCGATCGCTTTATGGACATGGATTTAGATTTAGATGATCTTGGCAGCTCGCAGACCGAATAATAAACCTACAGCCAGAGCGAAGAATCCACCTAAAAAGCCGATGTAAGCAATAACTCCCAACATTTCTGTAATTTTCCCAAAAATAACTAAAACTATTGAAACATTTATTGAGATAGAATACAGCCTACAGACGATTGGTAGTTGGTAATTGGTAATTGGTAATTGGTAATTGGTAATTGGTAGTTGCCCCTCCGCCCCTCTGCTTCCCTGCTCCCTCATAACTGATATGCATGTAATTGACGTAAATATTCCCCAGCAGGCTTATAAGATCGCGATCGCAGCGCCAGGATTGGATCGTCTAGGTGAGTTGATGAGCGAACTCAACCTGGGGAAAAAGGTTTTGCTGGTTTCTAACCCAGCGATTTTCAAACAGTATGGGGAAAGGGCGATCGCTTCTTTGCAAGCGGCTGGTTTTGATGCCACTAGCTGTATTCTTCCAGCTGGAGAACAATATAAAACTCTCACTTCAGTTCAAAAAATCTACAATGCAGCCCTAGAAAAGCGCTTAGAACGGTCTTCAACCTTGGTAGCTTTGGGTGGTGGTGTGATTGGCGATATGACGGGTTTTGCCGCTGCTACGTGGCTGCGAGGAGTTAATTTCGTTCAAGTTCCTACTTCTCTGCTAGCAATGGTAGATGCAGCCATTGGTGGGAAAACTGGCGTGAATCACCCTCAAGGCAAAAATTTGATTGGGGCATTTCATCAACCAAGATTGGTTCTCATCGATCCGCAAGTCCTGCAAACTCTCCCTGCAAGAGAATTTCGCGCGGGAATGGCAGAGGTAATCAAATATGGTGTGATTTGGGATGCAGAGTTATTTGTCCAAATGGAACAGAGTAAGCGCCTAGATCAAATGCGCTATTTGGGTGCAGATTTACTTCAGAATATTCTCAACCGTTCTTGTCAAGCAAAAGCTGATGTGGTGAGCAAGGACGAAAAAGAAGCAGGACTGCGAGCAATTCTTAATTACGGTCATACTATCGGTCATGCTGTAGAAAGTTTGACTGGTTATCGTGTCGTCAATCACGGGGAAGCTGTAGCGATAGGAATGGTAGCCGCTGCTCAAATTGCTGTAGCACTAGGAATGCTTTCCTCTGAAGATGCTATTCGTCAAGATGCATTGATTCAGAAAGCTGGTTTGCCTACACAGTTACCAACAGGGATAGATATTGAAGCAATTATAGATGCTTTGCAAACTGACAAAAAAGTGAAAGACGGGAAAGTAAGGTTTATTTTACCTACCCAAATTGGTGCGGTTGAGATTACCGATAAAGTGACAGCAGATCCAGTTCGCCAGGTGCTACAACACATGCGATCGGTTGGAAAATAAATTGCTTAAAATAATTGAAGTTTGCCACTGCGCTTGTATTCTTGAAATTTTTTTAATATGGGCATATCTGTTAACATTAAAGGAGGCAAATGCTTCAAATCAAAAAAATCTAATGCCAACGATTCCCCATCCAAACAAGCTAGACTTCCCTCCCACTCGGTAGCGTGCAGAATTAGAATAAAGTTTTGAACGCGATCGCCATTTGGATATGCTACGGTTTCTATTTTAGGGTTAGACCTGAATCCCACCGCTTCAAAGCGTTTAATATAAAAATGTATTGGTTAGGTTCTAGAAAGTACCAAAATTGCTGGTCGGAATGCTTCTTCAATATTTCTGAGATTACCGCAAAATTAAAAATAAACCGATCGCCTTCACTGCAAAATTATTGAGTTTGTTGTCGTTTTAACTTTTAACTTTTGACTTTTGACTTACTTAACGTTTTGCTACCTTTAAATACGCTGTCGGATCTTCTGCTACCCAGCCTAAATCAGAAGCATAACGAATTTCAAAATGTAGGTGAGGTTGAGTAGATGTAGGACTACCTGTAGTCCCTACTGCCCCTATTACCTGCCCCGATTTTACAGTTTGACCAGCTTTAACTTTTAGATCTCTCAGTTGAGCGTAACGGCTTTGTTTACCCTCTTGGTGGTTAATGACGACTAAATTGCCATAAGCCCCTTGTTCGCCAGCAAAAGCCACAGTTCCCGCCCCTACTGCCCTCACAGGAGTTCCAACAGCAGCTTCTAAGTCTAAACCACTGTGAAAGAAAACTTTTCCCGTACTGGCATTCAACTGCCAGCCATAAGCCAAAGCTACTGTCGCTGCTTTTGGCAAAGGATACTCTGTTAGAATCCCTTTGGCAGTATTAGAAGGCGGCTGGGGCGACCAGTTCACCCCAGGAACGAAAACCTCTTTGGCAACTGGTTGACAGCCGTTGGCTTCAAACAAGACATCAGAACGAACTTGATACCTTTCGGCTAGCTGCTGCCATGTTTCTCCTGGCGTGGCATTGACTTTGATGCCGTTATAGGGAGGAATAACTATCTTACTGCCAACTGGCAACTTTCCCTTTGGCAGATTACGACTTTGCAAAATGGGATTCATTCCGATCAGAGTAGCTGGAATAAGATTGTATTGTCGAGCTATGCTGTCTAAAGTATCGCCTGGTTTGACTGAATGGCGAATTAGGCGAGATAAAGCAGCTGGGGGACAAGTTGTCGTCTGACTAGTGCCGTTCGGATTGGCTTGAGCCATTATTGGAATAACACATTCTAAAAGTGTTGCTAGTAGGAGTAGCCTCCAGCACGAAATCTTAAGGTGGAAGGCGTGTAAGGCTATTGCTCGATCGCACTTAGTAATTAGCATCTACGTTTCTGGCTATAGGCGCAAAATTTATGGGTTTGTCGTTAAAAACACTGGCTTTCTCTTCTACTTTACTTGTCTTGGGTGGCAGTGCTGGTTTTTGGGGCAGTCGCTATGTCGATTTGCACTTCTCTCCCCAACCAAACACGATTTCTGTTGCCGTACCACCAACTACTTCAGGAGGACAAACACCGTCAGTGGGAGGATTAGCAGTCGCAAGCGATCGCAATTTTATCGCTACTGCCGTCCAGCAAGTGGGACCAGCTGTCGTGAGAATTAATGCGACCCGTAAAGTTGCCAATCAATTACCCGAAGCATTTAACAATCCTCTATTCCGCCGCTTTTTTGGCGGACAGAAACCGATCCCCGACGAAAGAATCGAACGCGGGACTGGTTCTGGATTTATTCTCAGTCCTGACGGTCGGTTATTGACCAATGCCCATGTCGTCTCCGAGGCAAGAACGGTTCAAGTCACGTTGAAAGACGGTCGCACATTTGAGGGCAAAGTTGTCGGTGTCGATCCGGTCACGGATGTTGCTGTTGTCAAAATTAACGCTCGTAATTTGCCGCGAGTCAAGCTCGGTAACTCAAAAAATTTAATTCCCGGGCAGTGGGCGATCGCGATCGGCAATCCTTTAGGCTTGGATAACACCGTCACGATTGGCATTATCAGCGCTACCGACCGCACGAGCGCCCAAGTTGGCGTACCGGATAAGCGCGTTACATTTATTCAAACTGATGCGGCAATCAATCCTGGTAATTCTGGCGGACCCTTATTAAATACTGAAGGGGAGATCGTGGGTGTCAACACGGCAATTCGTACCGATGCTCAAGGACTCGGTTTTGCCATTCCCATTGAAACTGCTGCCCGCGTTGCCAATCAGTTATTTAGCAAAGGACGCATTAGCCATCCTTTTTTGGGGATTCAAATGATCGATTTAACCCCCGCATCAAAAACTGAAATCGCTCAGGAAACCGATTTAAAGGTTGAAATCGATTCTGGCGTACTCATCGTGCGCGCGATCGCTAAATCTCCGGCGGCTCAAGCTGGGCTGCGGGCGGGAGACGTGATTCAAAAAATCAACGGCAAGACGGTAGCTAAATCGTTGCAAGTTCAAGAACAGGTGGAATCAACGACCTTGGGAACAACTTTGACACTAGAAGTCAATCGCCAGGGTGCGATTCAGACTTTTCATGTCAAACCAGGTGCTTATCCTGCCGACGAACTCAGTTAGGCTATCAGCGCTTAATCTCCACCATTAGACTCTTGAGGCGAGGTAGCGGCATCAGCTAAATTTTCTAGCTGCATTCTTTGTTCCATTTGCCGCAGAAAATATCCTGTCATCATGGCTGATGCTAAAATTCCTGCTAGATTCTCGCGATCGGTCACGATTTTCACGTTGAATTGCTCTGAAGGTAACATTCCTACCAGCCCTTGGACGTTTTGGGAGATGATTTGTTGAATGTCTGGGCTGACAGACTTAGCAACGCGGGCTAGAATTTCCGGCGATTGCTGTTGGAGATATTTCAACAATGAGTTAGCTTGCGTTTCTTCGCGATCGCTCAAAAAGTCAGGATTAAAGGTCATAAGCAGTGTTTTGTTGCTGTAGTATCGAATCTATGGGATTGAGGATTTTTCTATACTAAAAACTAATAACTAAGTGCTAACATTTAGCTATTGTAGCTTTCACGCTATGGCAACTCATTTTCTTTACCTGCGCTGGGAATGCGGTTTGCTTTACCGCTCGGTCAAACTTTCCTGCCTGGGTAAGAGCTAGAACCATTTTTGGTACGTCAACTAATCCCGATCTCTAGATCCAACACTCGCGTTTTGGTGTTTTCTCAGCTAGAGCTAGACCTGTTGCAGGCAAACCTTGCGGACTAAAATATTAATTTTTTTTACTGATTCATTAAATAAATTGTATCAGATGTTTTGAGGATCGAATAGAGAGTTTACGTCCTCAGAATAGAGCAAGATAGTAAAAAACTAGTAACAATCGGCAAAATGAGATTAACAACCGCAGAATCGAGCGATTTTACCTGAAACAAGCTAGAGAAAAGAGATATTTGCCCTAGTCCTGATGTTTGCTCAACGAGATAAATTACTTTCAATTCCCTCAGCTATCTTCTAAATCGTCAGCCAACTCTAGCTGCTGATACTTAGATTGCTTGCGTTCCTGCCCCAGAAGTTGCGGTAGTTGTTCGACTTGGAAGTATTGATGAAATTTTTCGGTTAATTGAAGTAGGGAGGAGCGAGAATCTGACTGGCGGCGTTTGCGGACGAATCCTTGTTCTACCAATTCTTGAACGTGCTGGTAAGCACTAGAGCCGCGCAGCTCGACGAGTTGATTTTGAGCAATTGGGCTGTGAAGGGCGATCGCTGCTAACGTGCGTAAAGCCCCGACTCCAAGTTCGAGAGGAATTAACCTCTGTACCAAGTTTTGAAAACCAGAGCGCAGTTGCAGGCTGTAACCTGTAGGTGTTTCGACAACCTCTAAGGCGCTGTCGCGACGGGCGTAGTCTTCAATCAGTTCGATCAGTCCTTCTTCAGCCGTAGGGCGATCGCACTGGGCGTATTCGGCAATTTCTGCGACTGATAGCGGTTTGCCTTTTAAGTAAAGAATTGCTTCGATTTGGGTTGATAGTTTGTGGGAAGTCGGGAGTCGGGAGTCGGGAGTCGGTAGGGGCGGGTTGCCAAACCCGCCCGTACGGGAGTCGGGAGTCGGGAGTCGGGAAAGAGCGGTGCGTGGTGAAGCGGGCGGAAGCGGAGGTTTCCTCCGCATTGGAGCCGCGTCGTGGTACGTGGTAAGTGTTTTTTCTCCCTCAGCTCCCTGGGCTCCTTGGGCTTCCTCAGCTCTCTTCTCCCCCTCAGCCCTCTTTTCCACTGGCTCTTCTGCGGGCGGGTTTAGCTGAATTTTTTGTTTGTCTTTAGGCATATCTGTTAAACCCGCCCCTACAAATCCCTACTCCCTAGTTATGCTACTTGGGGTTGAACTAATTTGTCTGCACCCTGGATGACTTTAGCTGATTCGATTTTGTCACCTGCTTTCAGCTTTTCTAGGACTTCTTTACCCTCGGTGACATAACCAAAGACAGAGTAGCGCCCGTCTAGTAAGTTACGTCCGGCTGGAGTTAGTTCTGGCTCAAACAAAAAGAAGAAAAATTGGGAAGAACCACCGTCAGGCTCAAATTCCGGTCTTGCCATTGCGACTGCACCGTAGGCAGAAAAGGGCAATACTGGTTCGTCAGTGTAACGACCGGCTTGCTCTAATGTTACGCCGTATGTAGGTTCCGAATCGCCTTTGACTAGAATTTCTAAAGGAACGGCGCGGTACTTACCCGTGTTGGGGTCGATAAATCCTTGATCTTTACCAGGGGGATCGCCTGTTTGCAAAACGTAGGAATCTTCAGCACGGATGAATTCTAATCCGTTGTAGAAGCCCCGTTGAACGAGATCGACAAAATTACCTGCGGTGACGGGGGCGCTGTAGCCGTCTACAACCACAGTAATGTCACCTTTATTGGTTTTAAATGCGATTGTTGCCCGTCCTTTGAGTTGAGGCAAGTTAGAGTATTGAGCGGGGACTTCATAGGGAAATTCTTTGACCATCAACTCTTCTAACTCGCTAACTAAATTGAGTATGTTAGCGCGTTCGACCCAGATATTTTCTTTATCTTTCTTATCTGTTGCTGCTTGAAGTTTGGGAATGCCATCTTTAATTTGAGCAATTATCTTTTCTGCTTGAGGCTGGCGCTCTGCGGGAACGCTACTCAGAATTTTTTCAGGATTAGAGATTGCCCTAGAAGCGCCTTTGAGGTCGTTAGCGATCGCACCCCAACGGCGGTTGGCTCGCAGTTGATTGGCAATATCTTCTAAACTTGCTTGCAGTTGCCTGACGGGTTGGTTGTCAATTGGCAAGGCGTAACGCAACAGAGCTTTACCATCAGTGATGGCATTTCCTGCTGGTAGTGCAGCGTAGGAGGTAGGAGTCCAGGCTGCTGCACTCAGGCTCCAACAAAACGCAATCATGCTAATTGCGATCGAAATATTTTTTAGCCAGCGTTGGCAAAATTTTGTCATGATCTAGCTCTGATAAGGGGTATGCTGCGAGGAATTTTTGCTCTCCATCGCACTGCGGCGATGGCAGGGCGCGGATACGCGCAACGCGATCTTCGCGCATAACTTCGCGCATAACTTAGTGAGACCCGATCGTCATTTTGCCATACAGAGTGGTGCGTGAAATGCCTAATCCCTCACCCCTAATCTCTAACCCGACACAAAGGAGGTAAAATAGATTGCCGATTGTCCTGCACGATGAGTGAGTCTATTGTTCCATGATTTCTAGTAATGACTTTCGACCAGGCGTAAGTATTGTCCTAGATGGATCTGTTTGGCGGGTGGTGGAATTCCTTCATGTAAAGCCAGGGAAAGGCTCGGCTTTTGTGCGGACAAAGTTAAAAAACGTCCAGTCTGGTAGCGTAGTGGAACGAACCTTCCGTGCTGGTGAAACAGTTCCCCAAGCCACTCTAGAAAAGAGTACGATGCAACATACCTATAAAGACGGCGATGATTTCGTCTTTATGGAGATGGAAACCTACGAGGAAGCGCGATTGACGGCAGCACAAATTGGCGATCGCGTCAAGTACCTCAAAGATGGCATGGAAGTGAATGTCGTCCGCTGGGACGAGCAAGTGTTGGAAGTAGAATTGCCTAATTCTGTCGTGCTAGAAGTCGTGCAAACCGATCCTGGCGTGCGCGGTGACACGGCTACGGGTGGTACTAAGCCTGCTGTTGTCGAGACTGGCGCTACTGTTATGGTTCCTTTATTTATTTCTCAAGGGGAACGCATTCGGATCGATACCCGTAACGATACTTATCTCGGTCGGGGAGAATGATTGCTTTTAGGAGTCATTTGTCATTTGTCATGTGTCATGAGTGGAATGACAACAAATGACTGATGACTGATGACAAATGACATTGAAGAGGGATTTGCTGTGTCACTGGATTTAAATGAAATACGTCAACTCTTGTTGGCGTTGGATCGAACTGAAATTGAGGAACTCACCCTAAAAACTCAGGAATTTGAACTGACAGTACGTAAGGGTACGGGTAGTCAAAGTGCTGCACCTGCATCCGCTGTAGCAGGAGACAGCAGTAACCTAAGTACAACGGAGTTACACTTCGATTCTGCTAAAATGCCTGCTGGCATGGATTCAGTTTCTCGCCGAGTTGATTCTACTGCGATTAATTCCACCACAGTCTCGATGGCTGCGTCAGCACCCGTAGAACAAAAGTTTGCAGAAATTCCTTCTCCTATGGTAGGAACTTTTTATCGCGCTCCTGCTCCAGGCGAACCGCCATTTGTAGAAGTTGGCGATCGCATTAGATCCGGTCAAACTGTCTGTATTATCGAGGCGATGAAGCTGATGAACGAAATTGAAGCCGAAGTATCTGGACAAGTCATGGAAATTTTGGTACAAAATGGCGAACCAGTGGAATACGGACAGCCACTGATGCGCATAAACCCCGATTAATGGTTAACTACTTTAATTACCAGTTAACTATTTGGCATCACTGCCAACTATCTTGCGACATCTTTCTACGGGTCAGTTCTAATGAAATTAACCAAGCCTGTACCTCCAGAGGTTATGCAACAAGTAGCAGAGTATTTCAGCTTGTTAAGCGAACCAATGCGCCTACGGCTGCTCAGCCTGTTACGCGATGGTGAAAAGTGCGTTCAAGAATTGGTGGATGCAACTCAGACTAGCCAAGCCAACGTTTCCAAACATTTAAAAATCATGTGGCAGGCAGGCATTCTCAGTCGCCGTAGTGAAGGCACTTCCGCCTACTACCGCGTTGAGGATGACATGATCTTCCAATTATGGAATCTTGTCTGTCATCGACTTGCTACCCGAGTCGAACATCAAGCCCGCCAATTTCGGGTACTCAATGGAAATGGAAAACGTTGAGGGGTTAACTATGCCACAGTTTGCTGCCAGCGATCGCTCGATCTCTCGATCGCTGCTAATTTCATAATTCTTATCAAATGTAGCAGGCTAAAGTGTAAAGTTTTCTCCTAAACTTTGGCGCGTCAGCGGTTGCTCTAACTCTAAGCCTTCGCCGCCTAAAACTTCCAGCGGCTCTCCTTCCACCTCAATCCAAACTTTGGCACTTGGATCGAGACTTGTTGCCGTGTAAATCACCTGTGCTACTCGCCCTGTCATAGCAGTACTACCGCCACCAGCGGTGAAATCTTCTGATAAATTGACGTGAATTCCATCTTTCTCCACCTTTAGATCCCGCAGTGTTGTTCCTCGGGGAATGGTAGTACTGACAGATCCATCTTTTGGACCAGAGAGTAAGTTATCAAAAGCAGTTTTTAGAGCAGCCGTAGGCTGTTTTTTAATGTCAGCCGTTGTGGTGGCTGTAGTCGCAACCAGCTGCTGTCGTACTCCACTTCCCTTGAGCCAAAAGACTTCTACCTGTTGTTGTGCGACTGGTGGAGTTTGCTGCTTTGGCGCTTCTTGAATCCCGCTAATTGGTGGCGCAATTGGTCGAGTTGGTTTTTGGTTCGATTGCCAGTGCCACCAAGCTGCGCCGCCTCCTGCTGTCACTGCTACTGCCGCAATTCCTGCAACTAAGCCGCTAACTGGAATTCGGCGATTTTGTTGTTGTTTAACCATAGGGATAGTTCTCCTTGGGTGGACGCGAGATCGGTGAGATGAGGAGGCAAATTAGCAAATTATATATTAGCTGAGTCTATAACTTAGAATTCTGCAATGAAGGATTCTGCAACAAAGAGGAAGACGGATCGACGCGCACAAAAGTCACCAGATCTAATTTTTGGGCTGCTACTTTTAATTGTAAGATTCTCACTTGCAGTCCGTACACTTCCAGGCGACGGAAATCGAGTTCTTGGCTGAGATTCATGGCGATTTCGTCTACGATATTCTGAGCGACTGCTTCTCGATCGACGGTAACTGTTGGTTGAACTAGTTGAATTTGTCGCCCCCCTTTTACCGCTAATCCTGACTCAGCTACAATTGCCAGTGGCTCGTCGTCATCCTCTGCGGCTAGTTGGACTTGAAAGCGCAAACGATTGTTGGCTAGTAGTTCTAGTCGTGGATTGACAAACTTATAGTTAGAGGTAGACTCAGAGCGATCGCCCCCCAACTCTGGAATCACAAATGCCTGAATTTGCGCAATCAAGGTGGGTAAGGCTTGGTTGAGGTCTGATTGCTCTAGCAGCAAATGCACTCCTGCATGGAGCGATCGCCGTAATTTGAGCTTTTGCTTTCCTAGACTGCGCGGCTCGACATCAATCGGATCGGTTTCTAGTTCTAACCCAGCAATACGGATATTCTGCTGCTTTAGCCTTAAGCCTCGTCCAGCTAAGCGCACCCTTTCCACCTTACCTTGTAGAAGTTGGTAACTAGGCGCATTGTCTACTCGCACTTCTAGCCGCTCTGCGTGTTGCAATTGAGAGCGAATAGCATTTTCTGCCGTTCGATCTACAACTAACCCTGCCGGAGTCACTAAACCAAGTATGCCAGACAGAAGAATCGTAAAAAATTCCATTATGCGTTCATTTCAAGGCATTTAGGCGATTTTTAGACTTCGATATTAAGTGTTCAGACTCAAACTATACTAGGTTTCTGGATTTGTTTAAATTCTTAAGTTTAGCTTAATCAGCGATCGCGGCGCACGACTACCCGCTCTTGCAACAGTAGTGCGCGATCGCACTTGGTGTGGAATATGATGAGTGATGCGTGGTACGTGGTGCGTGGTGCGTGAAGAAGGGGTGTGGGGTGTAGGGTGTAGGGTGTGGGGTGTGAATTTTGAATTTTGAATTTTGAATTTTGAATTTTGAATTGCTCCCTGCTTCCTGCTCCCTAATAACTGACATACACAAAGCCAGCTCAAAAGACATTAAATATATTTACAAAAGTTTTAAGCTCTGTTGCAAATTTGCCCGATCTGCTGCCACAGTCGCCAATTCGGGCAAAAGACCGTGATACGATGCATTTTTAGCGATTTGAAGTTTGGGAGAAAAACTTTGACTCTACGGGTTGCTGTCGTTGGTTCGGGTCCAGCAGGTTCCTCCGCCGCAGAAGTCCTAGCCAAAGCTGGCATCGAGACTTACCTAATTGAACGCAAGCTGGATAATGCCAAGCCTTGTGGCGGTGCGATTCCTCTATGCATGGTGAGCGAGTTTGACCTCCCACCAGAAATTATTGACCGTCAGGTACGACGGATGAAGATGATATCCCCCTCTAACCGCGAGGTGGATATCAATTTGGTTAATGAAGACGAATATATTGGAATGTGTCGCCGCGAAGTGCTGGATGGATTCCTGCGCAATCGGGCGGCGCAGTTGGGCGCAATTTTAATTAATGCCACAGTTCATAAACTTGATTTTCCGACAAATAGTAAAGAACCCTATACCATCCACTATGTAGACCACTCAGAAGGTGGGACGCAAGGTGTTGCCAAAACTCTGAAGGTGGATTTGGTTATCGGTGCGGATGGGGCAAATTCTCGGATTGCTAAAGAAATGGACGCGGGGGACTACAACTTCGCGATCGCATTTCAAGAGCGCATCCGTTTGCCTCAAGATAAAATGGCGTATTACCAAGATATGGCGGAAATGTACGTTGGTAACGACGTTTCTACCGATTTCTACGCTTGGGTATTCCCGAAATACGACCACGTAGCCGTAGGTACGGGGACGATGCAGGTCAACAAAGCCAGCATCAAGCAGCTGCAAGCTGGTATTCGCGCCCGTGCAGCGAGAAAATTGGCTGGGGGTCAAATCATTAAAGTTGAGGCGCACCCCATCCCCGAACATCCCCGTCCCCGTCGCGTTGTTGGCAGAATTGCGCTCATTGGCGATGCTGCTGGTTACGTCACGAAATCATCAGGTGAAGGAATTTACTTCGCTGCTAAATCTGGGCGGATGTGTGCCGAAACGATTGTGGAGTTTTCCCAAGGCGGTAGCCGCATTCCTACAGAAGATGACCTCAAGGTTTATCTCAAGCGTTGGGATCGGAAGTACGGCATAACGTACAAGGTGTTAGACATTTTGCAAACTGTTTTCTACCGTTCCGATGCAACTCGCGAGGCATTCGTGGAGATGTGCGCCGATTTAGACGTACAAAAGCTAACGTTCGATAGCTATCTCTACAAAACTGTGGTTCCAGCTAATCCCATCACTCAGTTGAAGATTACTGCTAAAACGATTGGTAGTCTAATTCGGGGTAATGCTTTGGCTCCTTAATTGGGGCGATCGGTTTTTGATTTGTAAGGGCGTACAGATAGATGCGCGTCCTTACATTTTTTTTGCTTACGTTAGACAATGCGTAGCAATTCTAATTGATTTACCAACATTTTTCTGTAGAGACGTTACATGTAACGTCTCTACATATGATGGGGCGATAAATATTTTGAGAATGCTTTGAGCAGGATTGCTTATTTTTATTTCTTAAGTTATTATTTTTTTAATTCAAGATTAAAAGTAGTATCAGTTTTAAAAAATCGGACTATATTTCTAGTATAAAAAACACAATATCAGAAAAGTAAACAAATGCAGATGAAAACAACTGCATTTTCTCCTGAAAACTAGAGCAAACAATCAAAGTTAACTCTAGCTATTTTTGTAAAAATATGGACTTATTCGTGACTGCTCCCGTGAGCTACAGCTACTTCCTCTAGTTGCTCTACGCTAGGTAATTCCAGACAATAGCCCGCACCATAAACAGTTTTGATATAGCGAGGGTGGCGAGGATCTGGTTCTAGCTTGGTTCGGAGGTGGCGAATGTGGACGCGAATAGTTTCAATGTCATCGTCAGGATCGTATCCCCAGACTTCCTTGAGAATGTCGCTAGGCGAAACAGTCTGTCCGTGACGCTGAAGCAAGCAGTGGAGTAACTCAAATTCTAGGTGGGTCAATTTGACAGTTTCAGTAAACCAGATAGCTTCAAAACGCTCTGGAACCAGAGTTAGAGGACCGTAGTTGAGGATCTCGCTATGCTTGGCTGCTTGAGGGATGCGATCGGTACGCCGAAGTAACGCACGGACGCGAGCTAGCATTTCTTCAACTTCAAATGGTTTCGTCAAATAGTCATCTGCGCCTGCATTGAAACCTTCAACCTTATCTTGAGTTTGGCTAAGGGCTGTGAGCATGAGTACGGGAATTTCAGCCGTCCGTTCGTCGCGCCGCAAACGCTGGCAAACTGTAAAGCCGTCTACTCTAGGTAGCATCAGATCGAGCATAATTAAGTCTGGCTGCAACTGGAGTGCGAGAGCCTGTCCCTTAATTCCGTCTTCTGCTTGACTGACATCGTAGCCAGCCATTTCTAAGTTCACGGCAACCAATTCGGAGATTGCTGGATCGTCATCAATTACAAGTATTCGTGCCATTATTATTAAATCAGATTAACAAATGTTAATGAACAATAAGAACCTTGGGCAGATACAAAGATTGCTGTACTGATTATACGGATGATTCTAAAGATTAGCTATCGCTCATGTGGTGAATGTTGTAACAAAGTGATGAAAATTGAATGCGATCGCCGAGTTTGAGAGGTAAGAGGCGATAGACAAGAGGTAAGAGTTCGCTGACAACTGACAACCGATCACTGATAACTGAAATGCATCGAGGAAAATTGAATTCTAACTTTACGCCGCCTTGGTGGTTGCGCAATGGCTTAGCCATGACAGTTTACACTGCGCTTTGGGCAAGCAAAGACTGGGAAAAAACGACTAGCCACCCAGAGCCGAATTATGAAGCAGTTATTTTTCACGGTGCTGGGGAAGTACCAATCTTTGGTTGGGTAGCAATTCCTGAAAATCCCAAAGCCACGATCGTTGGGACTTATGGTATTACAGGTACTTTAGAAAATCAGTGGTTTTTAAGACTTTTAGGACGCAAAGCTTTTGCTCAAGGCTATGCTGTAGTGCTATTTGACTGGCGGGCGCACGGTAAAACAGCTCAGTTATCGCCAACTTTAACTTCTGATGGGTTATATGAAGGAGAAGATTTTGTTTGCATCGCCGCTCAAGCAAAAGCAATGGGTTGTCCCGCACCATTTTGGTTTATAGGCTTTTCCCTCGGCGGGCAATTGGCTTTGTGGGGAGTGAAAGCAGCGCAGGCTCTAAAATTCGGGAGTCAGGAGTCAGTAGGGGCGGGTTTGGAAACCCGCCCGTACGGGAGTCGGGGAGAAGAGGACAAGGGAGATAAGGAGGACAAGGAGGACAAGGAAGCAATTCTAGCCACCAGTCACCAGCAACTAGCCACTAGCCACTCACCCCACTCCCTAATCCCGCAGGATATTGCTGGGGCGGCGGTGATTTGTCCGAGTTTGGATTCAAATCGGTCGCTATCTTATTTGGTAAAGCACCCATTGGGGAGAAAGTTGGAACAAGCGATCGCCAAGCAGTTGAAAAAATTGGCATGGCAGATCTACGAAGCACATCCAGGCGCGATCGATCCTACTGCGATAGAAAAAGCTAATAGTATTTGGGGCTTCGATAACGAATTGGTAATTGAGAAATTGGGGTTTCCTTCGGTAGAAGCTTATTACGAGGCAAGTAGCGGTTTGCATATATTGCCGCAGTTACAAAAACCGACACTGATTATTTATGCTGCTAACGATCCAATGTTCGATCCAACAATCGTGCCAGACTTGCAAGCAGCGTGCGATCGCAATCCTCAGCTCGATCTACTGTTAACTCGCTACGGCGGACACGTCAACTACATGAGCGATCGCACCTGTCAGCAGCATTTTGCCGATCCCGATCCTTGGTGGGCGTGGAATCGAGTTTTGGAGTGGATTGATAGTTATCGGTAAAGAGTGGCTAGTGGCTGGTGACTAAAATTGCTTCCTTGTCTTCCTTGTCTCCCTTGTCCTCCGACTCCCAACTCCCGATTCCCATCAAACATCCAGCAAGCCATATTTTTTCTGCAAATCGAGCAATTTCATTCTGGCTTCTCCAGCATTGTCAGCTAAATCGGCAAATTCGATAAATCGGCGGAGTTCTTTGCGCAGAAGATTGCGTTCGACTTCCCATGTATCGCGATCTAATTCTGGGGGCAAAACGATCGCGTCGAATAATGTAGCGCGTTCCTTACCTGGATGAGGGCGTAAAATTCTGCCGCGTCGTTGTACGAATTGGCGCGGATTACTGCTACTAGCCAGAATCACGGCGGTTTGGATGGCAGGGATATCAACACCTTCATCTAAACAACGAATTGCTACTAAACCTTGCAGTTCTCCTGTTTCAAATTGACGGCGCAATTTTGTCCGTTCTGCTAAAGGGGTGTCAGCGGTGTAAGTGTTGACGCGATAGCCGAGTTCCACTCCTAACATTCTGACGACAGCTGCAATCTGGCGATCGCTTGCCGAGCTACGCTCATCTTCAGTTTCAGTCGTTCCATCGCCACAATAAAATAGGGTGTGGGATGTATCGCGACGGTTTTGCATTAACTGTCGTAAAGCATCAATCTTATTGGCTGCTGCGCCAACTAATCTAGCTCTCTGCATCAATAAGGGCGTAATATCGCTTTCTGTACCATTTTCTTGGGATGCGATCGCCCAGCCAATTCTCGTTGTCAGTTTTGCATAGGCTTGCGCTTCGGTAGCAGTCAGATCTACCAAAATCGGATAGTAAAGATAGCGGACTAATGCCCCTTGTTGAATGGCATCAGCTAAAGTGAGTTCTGGTTGTAGGACTGTGCCGAAGTAGTCGAAAATAAATTCCGTGCCTTGCTCGTCGAAGTATCTTTCTGGTGTAGCAGATAAACCCAGGCGCAGTCCGATTTGGCGGGGTAGACTTTGCTCTAAACGAGGCGCACCGAGGTTATGAGCCTCATCGCCAATTATTAGAGTTTTTTCTGGGAAATATTTCAATTGAGATTGAAAGCCTTCGCCAATTAGAGTTGAGTTGGTCGCGATGACAGTAACAAAAGGCTGACTGCCAGCACGGACGTTATATAATCCCGTAGATAGCTGACTTTGCCACTGTCGAAGACTTTCAAAGCCTAAAATCGGCTGCATCCCAAATTTTTCGGCTTCTGTCGCCCATTGGGTGACGAGATGACGATAGGGACAGACAACGATTAAAGCTTGCAAGCCAATTCTTTGATAGAGTTCGCAGGCGATCGCTAAAGCTGTAATTGTTTTACCGCTACCCGTTGCCATTTTCAACGTTCCCCTACCGCGATTGGCAAACCAATTAGTTATGGCTTGGCGCTGATACGATCGCAACTGTAGCGATCGGGGTATTCTCGGACATCCCGGTATCGGTAAGGATTTTGGTGTCGTCTGGGGTTGGTACTTCCCCCGTTCTTCCTTGGCAACAACTAATTTTAACTGCGATCGGGCATCAAGCTGGTATTTGACTGAACTCTGTGTAAGATACATTGACTTTAAATCCCATCTGAAGCAATGCGCTTGAAGAACAGAAGCATGACTAGCTTTAATGTCATAATTTATACCTTTATGGTAGTATAGTTTTCTATCTACAAAAAAGTTTGTCACAAATAACTCAAATTGAATCTACCAGGATCGATATTGGTAGCCATTATCATTTGATCCTCAATTAGTTAGTTCGTAGCTGCTCAAAGCCTATGCTTAAAATCAGAGTTAGCCATGCTGTTTTTTTTTCTCGGATTCTAGTATAATTTGCCATATCAAATTTCAAGATCAACCGTAAAAATTTCATGTGACTTCAAAGCTGAGATCGATAAATTCTATACGAGTTCTAGTTGCATACTGGTAGCGATTGCTGCTACAGATTTTGTATGCAATTAGTCAGGTTCAATTTTAATACAGGTTATCAAAAATAAAAAAAATACAAGCGACCGCATAAAATTATGTTTGATTTGAAGAGAGTTAAAGCTTAAATTTAGCTTTCCAAATAAACTTTCGTAAAGTCTATTTTTTCTAGTGGTGGGCTTCATCCGAAGCGGAGTCAGTTTAAAAATAAAGATGCTCAGCAACAACACAGATTGCAGTTTAACCGAAGTCAAGAAAAGCTCAAATGCCATCGATCCACTTCCTCCAGATGTAGATAGACCAATGTGGTCTGTGATGATTCCCATATACAACCGCACAATATATCTGGAGCAAGCGATCGCCAGTGTTATAGAGCAGATGCGAGAATATGCAGCAGAGCGAATTCAAATTGAACTGATTGATAATTGTTCTACTAACCCTGAGATTGAATTTCTGATTCAGCGATTAGCTAAACAGCACAGAATTTCTGTTTACAGACAGCCTCAGACCGTCAGCATGGTTGAAAATCTCAACACTTGCATTCGTCGCGCTCACGGTCATTTAATTCATATTCTGCACGATGATGATATTGTTTTACCAGGATTTTATCAGTCTTTAGAAGCAGCATTTACCCAAGAACCAAGTATAGGTGCAGCGTATTGTCGGCACGGACATATTGACGAGAACAATCGGCAGCAAAATTATTTATCTTCATTAGAAAGAAGTACATCTGGTATAATTCCTAACTTTCTAAAACGCATTGCAGTATACTCGCTTGTCGATCCACCAGCGATGGTGGTTAAGCGCAGTGTTTACGAACACTTGGGTGGCTTTCGTCCAGAATTGTATGGTGCTTGCGACCACGAAATGTGGCGGAGAATTGCTGCACACTACCCTATTTGGTTCGAGCCACAAGTACTAGCTTGTTTTCGCGTTCACTCTAGGTCCCAGACTTCTGCCTTTGTGAGAACGGGAAAAAACATTGTCAATATGCGTCAGAGTATTGAAACTACCCGCTCGTATTTACCAAAATCCACAGCCGAGCGCATAGCAAAACGAGCGATGGAAGAATGCGCTTTATATGCTTTAAGAAATGCTTTCAGAGTGCTTAGTAGAGGCGACATAACCGCTACAAAAGCTCAAATTCGAGAAGCTCTCAAGTGTAGTTACTCCTTAAAAGTCATAGTTGCACTATTCCTAGTGCCTTTCTTAGCTGTAGCTAGTAGCCTCAAGCGATATTTGGAGCGGAATAGGGAGTAGGGAGTCGGGAAAGGGTGTGGGGTGTGGGGAGAATTCGGAATTCGTTGTGACTTGTCTTGCTCCCTCAGCCTCCTCAGCCCCCTCAGCCCCCTCAGCTCTCTTTTCCCTGTTCCCTAGTTATAGCCGCGCCACACGCCTAAGAGAACGCCTTGCAGTTGGACTTGCTTGGCAGCGATCTCTATTGGCTTATATTTGGGATTAGCAGGCTTGAGCGTCACGCGATCGCCACGAAGATAAAAGCGTTTTAAAGTCGTACCGTGTCCGTCTACTCTAGCTGCAACGATCGTGCCATTTTTTACCTGTTCTGGATTGGCAACTGGACGCATGATTGCGAGATCGCCTTCCGTAATTAAATCTTCAATCATGCTGTCACCAATCACCCGCAACGCAAAAGTTGCAGGTGGTAAAAATAGCTTTTCAAAATCTAGGTGTTCGACAGCATCGGTAAACGGTTCGACCAAACCGCCAGCTGCGATCGCACCCAGAACTGGGATACTTTGTTGGGGAGATTGGGATTGTAAAATGCGGATCGTCCGTGCTTTACCTTCCGTCCATTCAATGTATCCTTTGGCGCGTAAATGTTCCAATCGACTTTGCACGGGTGCAGGCGATTTCAAATTCATCGCTTGCATCATCTGGCGAATTGAAGGTGAATGCTGGTATTGCCGCACGTATTCTGCTAACCAGTCATATAGTTCTTGTTGAGCTACCGTTAGGGGTTCCATAGTTTAGTGTGTTTCAATCGCGATATAGACCTCTTAGAACAGTCGTACTACAAAATTGCCCCTAATGGCAAAAAAAAGTTTTTGTTTGGTAGTTGGTAGTTGGTAGTTGGTAATTGGTGATTGGTAATTGGTGATTGGTAATTGGTGATTTGTCACGCACCACTCACTAAATTCCCAACAAACTAGCTAGTAAAGCTTTTTGAGCGTGCATTCGATTTTCAGCTTGATCCCAGACTTTAGAGTGAGAACCTTCTATGACATCGGCGGTTATTTCTTCGCCGCGATGGGCTGGGAGACAGTGTAAAACGATCGCCTCTGAATCGGCAAGACTTAACAATTGTTCGTTGACTTGGTAGGGTTGAAAGATTGGAATGCGGGAATTAGCTTCTGATTCTTGTCCCATACTCGCCCAAACATCGGTATAAAGGACGTGCGATCCTTTAGCTGCTGCTTCTGGATCTTCTGTTACGGTAATTTCAGTGTCTGGTAAGGCGATCGCTTTGGCTTGCTCGACAATTTCTGTTAAAGGTTTAAAATCGGCAGGAGTGGCAATTCTGACATTCATACCTACCAAAGCACAGCCCAACAGCAAAGAATGAGCGACATTGTTACCATCACCTACATAAGTCAAAGTTAGTCCCTTCAACTTACCAAAACATTCTTCTACCGTCAGCAAATCTGCCAAAATTTGACAAGGATGTTCGCGATCGGTGAGAGCGTTAATCACAGGAATTTTGGCATAGTGGGCAAAAGTTTCTAATTGTTGCTGCTCAAAAGTCCGAATCGACAGAATATCTAAATATCGATCTAAAACTCGTGCTGTATCTTCTACAGGTTCGCCACGGCTAACTTGAGTTGTTGTGGTGTTAAGATCGATTACCTGTCCGCCTAATTGATACATTGCTACAGTAAAGCTGACGCGAGTGCGAGTGGAAGCTTTGTAAAATAGCAATCCTAAAACTTTATTGCACTGAGGCTTTAGCTGCCCTGATTTTAACTGCGCTGCCAGTTGTAGCAATGCTGTAACTTCCTCTGAAGTTAAATCGGCAAGACTTAGTAAATCTCTTCCCTTCAACTCTGCCATGCTGCCTGTAGTAAGTAAAGAACTGTACTAAACGAAAATTGACACAGCTTGCCTTGTTCCGGTTTATTGCTGTGTCAAAAAAGTACTGATTCTTTAGAAAGTAGCAGATTTTTTGGCACATAGCACGGCTAGTTAGCTTGAATCTCCGGACATAATCCTGTCGGTTTCTCCTGTAGAGACATTACTAACGTCTCTACAGGAGAATATTTTCTGTGGCAGGCACAAAATTTTGTTAGCAGCGATCGCGCTAGAGCATTTTCTAGTCTACTGAGGTACAATAACAGCAATGAGTAAACCAGCCACGTAGATCTTCAACAGAGACTTGA